>NZ_JADPLO010000070.1:0-28293 GCF_015667765.1 Bacteroides sp. 1001302B_160321_D4
GAAGCAACAGGATCAATCGTTTGGGAAGAGGATGTTTTCATGATGCAAAAATAAGAATTTTAACGCAATCCCCCAAGGTTTCAGACTGAGCCCACTGTTTCCGTTATGATCCGAAAAACATTGGATCCGAAAAATAAGAAAGAGATAAATCTTCTGATTTACCTCTTTTTTCGCTCTTCCTCTTGGACTTGAACCAAGGACCCTCTGATTAACAGTCAGATGCTCTAACCGACTGAGCTAAGGAAGAATGTTTGCAATCAAGATTTTCAACTTTGCTCTTCCTCTTGGACTTGAACCAAGGACCCTCTGATTAACAGTCAGATGCTCTAACCGACTGAGCTAAGGAAGAATGTTTGCAATCAAGATTTTCAACTTTGCTCTTCCTCTTGGACTTGAACCAAGGACCCTCTGATTAACAGTCAGATGCTCTAACCGACTGAGCTAAGGAAGAATGTTTTTCTCAATTGCGATGCAAAAGTACTAGGTTTTTTTGAAATATGCAATATCTTTGCAAAAAAAATATTAGGAATGGACAAAATAATAGGATTGGGCAACGCCCTGGTAGACGTACTCGCAACCCTGAAGGATGATACTCTTTTGGATGAAATGGGTTTACCCAAAGGAAGCATGCAGCTCATCGATGACGCTAAGTTACAGCAGATTAACATAAAATTTTCACAGATGAAAACCCACTTGGCAACAGGCGGATCGGCAGGAAATGCCATCCTTGGACTGGCTTGTTTGGGTGCCGGAACAGGGTTTATCGGAAAAGTGGGAAATGATAATTATGGAGAATTTTTTCGTGAAAATCTGCAGAAAAATAAGATTGAAGACAAATTATTGAACTCGGACCGACTACCTTCCGGTGTGGCATCCACTTTTATTTCACCGGATGGAGAGCGCACTTTCGGAACCTATCTGGGAGCAGCCGCTTCTTTGAGAGCGGAAGAACTGACGCTGGATATGTTTAAAGGTTACGCGTACCTATTTATAGAAGGCTACCTCGTTCAGGATCATGAAATGATTCTTCATGCCATTGAACTGGCTAAGGAAGCAGGTTTGCAGATTTGTCTGGATATGGCTAGTTATAATATTGTGGCCAATGATCTGGAGTTCTTCTCTTTATTAATAAACAAATATGTCGACATCGTCTTTGCAAACGAAGAAGAAGCGAAAGCCTTTACCGGCAAGGAGCCGGAGGAAGCTTTGGGAGTGATTGCCAAGAAATGCAGTATTGCTATTGTAAAAGTCGGAGCAAGCGGTTCTTATATCCGCAAAGGAACAGAGGAAATAAAGGTTTCGGCCATTCCGGTTCAGAAAGTGGTGGATACTACCGGTGCTGGTGACTATTTCGCTTCCGGATTCTTATATGGATTGACCTGTGGATACTCGTTGGATAAATGTGCAAAAATAGGTTCTATTCTCTCGGGAAATGTTATTCAGGTAATCGGAACAACGATGCCACAGGAACGCTGGGATGAAATTAAGTTAAATATTAACAGGATTCTGGCAGAATAACAAAGGATTAAGCTACTTTTACGACTCATTTAGATTAAAAAGAGGTATGAAAAAATTGCTGAACAGGCGAATAGCTATTGTTGCAGTAGCGGTGATAGCCACAGTTGCTTTCTTTAGTTTCAAGAGCGGAGACGACCGTAATTTCCAGATTGCAAAGAATCTGGATATATTTAACGCGATTGTGAAAGAACTGGATATGTTCTATGTAGATACCATCGATCCGAATAAAACGATTCGGGAAGGGATCGATAATATGCTTTACACCTTGGACCCTTATACGGAATATTATCCGGAAGAAGATCAGAGTGAGTTGGAACAGATGATTAAAGGATCATTCGGTGGTATAGGTTCTTACATTGCTTATAATACGAAACTAAAGCGTTCGATGATTTCTGAACCTTTTGAGGGAACACCTGCTGCAAAAGCCGGACTGAAAGCGGGAGATATCCTGATGGAGATTGACGGAAAAGACCTTGCCGGTAAGAATAATGCGGAAGTCAGCCAGATGTTGCGTGGGCAGGCAGGGACCAGTTTTAAGTTGAAGATTGAGCGTCCGAATGTGAAAGGCGGACGTACGCCGATGGAGTTCACAATTGTGCGTGAGTCTATTCAGAATCCGGCAATACCTTATACTGCCGTATTGGATAACAATATAGGTTACATCGGCCTTAGTACTTTTTCCGGCAATCCTTCCAAAGAATTTAAGAAAGCGTTTCTGGATTTGAAGAAACAGGGAGCTACTTCATTGGTGATAGACCTTCGTAGTAATGGCGGCGGACTGTTGGATGAAGCAGTAGAAATTGCGAATTATTTCTTGCCGCGTGGAAAAGTGATTGTGACGACCAAAGGAAAAATCAAACAGGCCAGTAACACTTATAAAACGTTGCGCGAACCGTTGGATTTGGATATTCCGATTGCCGTACTGGTAAATAGCGGAACGGCTTCTGCTTCTGAAATCTTATCAGGTTCTTTGCAGGATCTCGACCGTGCTGTGATCGTTGGTAACCGTACTTTTGGAAAAGGGCTGGTACAGGTTCCCCGTTCTTTGCCTTATGGCGGAACGATGAAAGTGACTACCTCCAAATATTATATTCCGAGCGGCCGTTGCGTGCAGGCTATTGATTACAAACATCGCAATGAAGACGGAAGTGTCGGCACTATTCCCGACAGTTTAACTAAGGTATTCTATACGGCTGCCGGACGTGAAGTCCGTGATGGAGGTGGTGTAATGCCGGATATTACGATCAAACAAGAGAAATTACCGAATATCCTTTTCTATTTGGTACGTGATAATCTAATCTTCGATTATGCAACGCAGTATTGTTTGAAACATCCCACTATCGTTGCTCCGGAGAAGTTTGAGGTGACAGATGCTGATTATAATGATTTTAAAGCATTGGTGAAGAAAGCCGACTTCAAGTATGACCAACAGAGTGAGAAGATTCTGAAAACGTTGAAAGAAGCTGCCGAGTTTGAAGGATATATGGATGACGCTTCAGAGGAATTCAAAGTGCTAGAGAAGAAGTTGAACCATAATCTCGACCGTGACTTGGATTATTTCTCTACCGACATAAAGAAAATGATTGCTACTGAAATTATCAAACGTTACTATTATCAACGGGGTAATATCATCCAGCAGTTGAAGGATGATGACGGTTTGAAGGAAGCGATGAAAATACTGAATGATCCGGTGAAATACAAAGAAATGCTTAGTGCCCCGGTTGCTAAGAAATAAAGAAATATTTTTCAAATATAGATAATACAGAAAACGCGGCTTTGTCATCGACAGGCCGCGTTTTCTGTATCTAATTGTAAATAGTCATATAAGTGTCATCCTCGGATACAGGTATTTGTAACCTCGACTGACACATTTATTGGCGAATCAAAGGGAGAGTGAAATAGAACCTGCTTCCCTGCCCCTCCTGGGAGCGCAGCCAGATACGTCCTCCCATTTTTTCTACTAACATTCTGCAAAGAGTCAGCCCCAATCCGGTTCCCTGAACAAAATCGTTGACCTTTCCAAAGCGGCGGAAAATAGTGGCAACTCTTTCTGCCGGAATACCGATGCCGCTATCTTTCACGTAGAACTCTACAAAATCCTCTTTTTCCCGATACCCGAAATGGATTTCTCCTTTGGGGGTAAACTTTGTGGCGTTACTAAGTAAGTTACTTATAATTTGTATAATACGATTCCAGTCACCGGAGGCATACATGTCCGCATCTACATCATCTAAAATAAGTTTGACTCCGTTTTGCGTCTTATGGCAAAACTGTTGCTTCAGTTGCAGACAGATATCTGTTAACTTGATCGGACGGATGTTGAATTTTAAAGAGTCGGCCTCCAGTGAGGACAGATCCAGAATATCGTTGAATAGATTCAGTAACATTTCCGAATTTCGTTCGATGATTTCCGCATATTGATTCTTCTCTTCCGTAGATGTTGCGAAAGTGATTAGTTTGGAGAATCCGACAATCGCATTGAGCGGAGTGCGTATTTCATGGCTCATGTTTGCAAGAAAAGCAGATTTCAGCCGATCCGACTCTTCTGCCTTGACTCTGGCGGCCTTCAACTCTTTCTGTTGTTGCGCGTTCGTCTGTTCTGCTTCCCATTGTTGGGATATATCACGGCACATACACAACAGATATTTATTATCCAACGGAAAGATGCGGTTTTCGTAGTGATGTAAAACACCGTCCAACATCAGGTCATGTCTGGCTGTGGAACTTTCTCCCGTGAGGATCACTTTATCCATATTCTTGCGGACACTCTCATAAGCTTCTTCCGGCAGAATATCTTTTACGTTAGTGGTGGTGATATTACTGGCATTGATACCTTCTACGTGGTTGGTTGCCGGCGAAGAAGCAAGCTCTATAATATTGGCATCATGGTCGAAGACGGTGAGCATATCGGGGAGGGCATCCAATATCCGGGTGCTGTATTTATCGCGAAAACGCTCTTGGGAAGGAGGCGAAAGATGGGAGGAAAGAAAATCTATCTTCTCTTCTAATTGTTCGATTATTTTTAAAAGTTCCTCCTTCGTTTTGCCCTCGTAATGTCTCATAGAAGATTTATTGTTATTCATTAGAATATTGTAGAATTTGTTTTATCTGTTGCAAATATAAGACAATATTCCGAGACGCGGATTGTCTCCCAAGTTATTATAATATAAAAAAAACGGATAGCTTTTGCCCTACTAATCAGAATGTTCTATCTTTGCATTCATTATATATAAATGATTTACAATATGTCTACAGAATTATTCTCTACTCTGCCCTATAAGGTGGCAGATATTACGCTTGCTGATTTCGGACGCAAGGAAATCGATTTGGCAGAAAAAGAAATGCCCGGCCTGATGGCTCTTCGCGAAAAGTATGGAGAATCCAAACCGTTAAAAGGTGCCCGCATTATGGGATCGTTGCACATGACCATTCAGACGGCTGTGCTGATTGAAACGTTAGTGGCTTTAGGAGCTGAAGTACGTTGGTGCTCTTGTAATATATATTCAACGCAGGATCATGCGGCGGCTGCAATTGCTGCTACGGGTGTGCCTGTGTTTGCATGGAAGGGGGAGACTCTTGCTGATTATTGGTGGTGTACATTGCAAGCATTGAGCTTTGCAGGTGGTAAAGGACCGAATGTGATTGTAGATGATGGCGGTGACGCTACGATGATGATTCACGTAGGTTATGATGCAGAGAATAATGCTGCCGTATTGGATAAAGAAGTACATGCAGAGGACGAAATAGAACTGAATGCAATCTTGAAGAAAGTATTGGCTGAAGACAGTACTCGCTGGCATCGTGTAGCGGAAGAAATGCGTGGCGTGTCTGAAGAAACTACGACAGGCGTACACCGTTTGTATCAGATGCAGGAAGAAGGCAAACTGTTGTTCCCGGCATTCAATGTGAATGATTCGGTCACAAAATCTAAGTTTGACAACCTGTATGGCTGCCGCGAATCGCTGGCTGACGGTATCAAGCGTGCAACGGATGTGATGATTGCCGGAAAAGTGGTGGTAGTATGTGGTTATGGTGATGTGGGTAAAGGCTGTTCTCATTCTATGCGTTCTTACGGAGCGCGGGTACTCGTGACGGAAGTAGATCCGATCTGTGCATTGCAGGCTGCCATGGAAGGCTTTGAAGTGGTGACTATGGAAGAAGCTTGCATGGAAGGCAATATTTTTGTGACTACTACAGGTAATATCGATATTATCCGTATCGACCACATGGAGAAAATGAAAGATCAGTCTATCGTTTGCAACATCGGTCATTTCGATAATGAAATTCAGGTAGATGCCTTGAAACATTATCCGGGTATCAAATGTGTGAACATCAAACCACAAGTAGACCGTTATTATTTCCCGGATGGTCACAGCATCATTCTGCTTGCTGACGGTCGTTTGGTAAATCTGGGATGTGCAACCGGTCATCCGTCATTTGTGATGAGTAATTCATTTACTAATCAGACATTGGCGCAGATAGAACTGTTCAACAAGAAATATGATATCAATGTATATCGCTTGCCGAAGCATCTGGACGAAGAAGTTGCCCGCCTGCATCTTGAAAAGATCGGCGTGAAATTGACTAAGTTGACTCCTGAACAGGCTGCCTATATTGGTGTGTCAGTGGACGGACCTTATAAAGCAGATCATTATAGATACTAATTAGATTTACGATTTGACGATTTACTATTTACGATTGATAAATGTGGGAGAACGGTATTCTACCGTTATCAATTGTAAATATTGGATTGTCAGATCGTAATTTATTTTATATTCAAACTTCAATCGTAAATAGTAAATCGTGTCATTGTAAATGAAAAAGTTTCTTCCCGACTTAATAGCCATTCTGGCTTTTATCATTCTTTCTTTCGCCTATTTTTTTCCGGCTGATATTGAAGGTCGTATCTTGTTTCAGCATGACACGGCTGCCGGAGTCGGCGCGGGACAAGAATCGAAAGAGTATCTCGAACGTACCGGAGAACGTACGCGCTGGACGAATTCGATTTTTGGAGGTATGCCTACCTATCAGATGTCTCCGAGTTACGACTCGACAACGTCCCTGAAAGGGGTGGAGAAGGTTTATCGCCTCTTTCTCCCGGATTATGTAGTGCTGACTTTTATTATGATGCTCGGATTCTATATTCTTTTGCGGGCTTTCGGAATATCGGCTTGGCTGGCAGGATTGGGCGGAGTGATATGGGCTTTTTCTTCCTATTTCTTCATTCTGATACCGGCAGGGCACATTTGGAAGTTTGTGACGTTGGCTTATATCCCACCTACGATTGCGGGTGTCGTTCTGGCTTACCGGAAGAAATACTTGTTGGGTGGAATTATTACAGCGCTGTTCATCGCCCTTCAGATTCAGTCGAATCACATTCAGATGAGCTATTATTTCATGTTTGTGATCCTGTTTTTTGTGGGAGCGTACTTTGAAGATGCTTATAAAAAGAAAGAACTGCCCCATTTCTTCAAGGCCAGCGCAATTTTGGCATTGGCTGCCGTGGTAGGAGTTTGTATCAATATCTCCAATCTGTATCATACTTATGAATATAGTAAGGAGACGATGCGCGGCAAGAGCGAATTGAAGCAGGAGGGCGCTGTGGCCAGCCAGACAAGTAGCGGGTTGGACCGTGACTACATAACCAACTGGAGTTATGGTATTGGCGAGACATTGACGTTGCTGGTTCCGAACGTAAAAGGAGGAGGATCAGGGTCTACGATGTCGCAAAGCGAAGTTGCTATGGCAAAGGCCAATCCAATGTATAGCGGCATTTATTCGCAGTTGCCGCAATATTTCGGTGAGCAACCGTGGACAGCCGGTCCTGTATATGTTGGGGCATTTGTGATGTTCCTGTTCGTATTGGGTTGTTTCATAGTGAAAGGTCCTCTGAAATGGGCATTGCTAGGAGCTACTATCTTCTCGATTCTGCTTTCATGGGGAAAGAATTTCATGGGACTGACGGACTTCTTTATCGATTACGTCCCGATGTACAATAAGTTCCGTGCTGTATCTTCCATTCTGGTGATTGCTGAATTTACCATTCCTTTGTTGGCGATTTTTGCTTTGAAAGAGATTTTGAGCAAACCGGATACGCTGAAGTTGAAAGAGAACCGTGGAGGGGTGATTGCCACTTTGGTACTGACTGCTGGTGTTGCGTTGATTTTAGCTGTTGCTCCGGGTGCTTTCTTCTCCGGTTTTATTACGACACAAGAGATGGCTGCTTTGAAACAAGCACTTCCAGCCGAACATTTGGCTCCGTTTGTGGCAAACCTGACTGAAATGCGTGAAGCTATTATTGCTTCGGACGCATGGCGTAGTTTCTTTATTATAATGATTGGTTGCCTGTTTTTATTCTTATATCAACAGCGGAAGTTGAAAGCTTCTTTCACATTGGCTGGTATTGCGCTTTTATGTTTGATAGATATGTGGAGCGTCAATAAACGCTATTTGAATGACGAACAGTTTGTGCCGAAATCCAAACAGACGGAAGCGTTTGTTAAAACACAGGCGGATGAGATGATTCTTCAGGATACTACTTTAAATTATCGTGTGTTGAACTTTATAGGCTTTCCCGGTAATACGTTTAATGAAAACAATACAGCATACTGGCATAAAAGTGTCGGTGGCTATCATGCAGCGAAGCTCCGTCGCTATCAGGAAATGATCGATCATCATATCGTGCCCGAAATGCAGGAAACCTATCAGGCGGTGGCTACTGCCGGCGGACAGATGGACAGTGTAGACGCTTCCAAATTCCGTGTACTGAATATGCTGAATACAAAGTACTTCATTTTCCCTGCCGGAGAGCAAGGGCAGGCTGTTCCTGTGGTAAATCCTTATGCATACGGCAATGCATGGTTCGTAGACAAGGTGCAGTATGTAAATAATGCAAATGAAGAAATCGATGCTTTGAATGATATTCTTCCAACAGAAACAGCCGTAGTGGATGTGAAGTTTAAAGAACAATTGAAAGGTGTGACAGAAGGATATAAAGATTCTCTATCTACCATCCAGTTGACTAGCTACGAACCGAATCGTCTGGTTTACAAGGCTTCCACTCCTAAAGACGGAGTTGTTGTCTTCTCCGAAATATATTATCCGGGATGGCAGGCGACTATTGACGGTCAGCCCGTCGATATTGCCCGTGCAGATTATATCTTGCGTGCGATAAATGTACCGGCAGGAGAACATACCATCGAAATGTGGTTTGATCCACAAAGCATACAGGTTACAGAAAGTATTGCTTATGCAGCATTGGCTTTGTTGCTGATCGGAGTTATGGTCCTTGCGTGGACGCAGCGGAACAAGATTGCGAAGAAGTCTTAAGCGAAATGTAATAGTCATTAACCTTCATAATGTATGGTAAGGTTATAAAATAAGGGCGGCACTCCTCCTCACAAAGAGCGCCGCCCTTATTTTACATTCACTAAAAAAATATGAAAAAACAAACGCTGTCCATAGAAACATATTAAGTGTAATGTCTTTGAGAGTAGTTGTTTATTGTTTGTTCATTGAAAAAGGAAAATATGAATATAAACAAATAGTTTGTGGATAGTCTTATTATGCTGTAAGCTACTAAATTTGTAGCCAATAATAGAGCATTATGTTATGAAAAGACTACTATTCATTTTTTCCTTTTTTTTCTTGTTCGTGTTACGTGGGAACACACAGGAGGTAGAGATTCTGACATTAGAGGATTGTCTCCGCATTGGTATTGACAAAAACTTGTCGTTAGAAGGGAAACGTAAAGAAATACAAAAAAGTAAATATGGCGTATCTGAAAACCGTTCGAAGCTGCTGCCGCAAATTAATGCGATAGCCGGTTATAATAATAATTTTGATCCTCCGGTGTCAGTCACAGACGGTTCATCTTACGGAGTTCCCTATAATATAACGAAAACATTGCAACATTCTGCTAATGCAGGACTGGAAATGCAGATGCCGCTTTTCAATCAGACTCTTTATACTTCTATGTCCATAGCTAAAGTGATGGAAGAAATCAGTCGTCTGTCTTATGGAAAAGCTAGGGAAGATGTTATTCTTCAAATCAGTAAGATGTATTATCTCGGACAGGTCACGGCCGAACAAATCATGCTGATAAAAGCAAATATCATCCGTCTGGAAGAATTGAGAGATATTACACAGGCTTTCTTCGATAATGGAATGTCTATGGAAGTCGATCTGAAAAGAGTCAATATCAATTTGGAAAATCTGAAGGTGCAATATGACAATGCACAAGCAATGATGAAACAGCAATTGAATATGCTGAAATACATTATGGATTATCCGGCTGAAAAGGAAATCGCGCTGACACCGGTAAATACCGATAGCATTACTACGGTAGCCCTGACCGGCTTGTCGGAAAATATCTATGAACTTCAACTCTCACAATCGCAAGTGCAACTGGCGGAACGACAAAAGAAGATCATTACTAATGGATATATCCCTTCTCTTAGTCTGACAGGCAGCTGGCGATATGCTGCATATACGGATAAAGGTTATCATTGGTTCCACTCCGGTCCGTCCAATCAATGGTTTCGTTCCTATGGAGTGGGGCTAACCTTGCGTATTCCGATTTTCGACGGACTGGATAAAACCTATAAAATAAAGAAGGCGATGATCGATATAGAGAACAAAAGACTGGCATGGGAAGATGCCCGGAAGAATTTGCAAACTCAATATCTGAATGCTGTGAACGACCTGATGAACAATCAGCGTAACTTTAAGAAACAGAAGGATAACTACTTGCTTGCCGAAGATGTGTACGCAGTCACTTCCGACCGTTACCGGGAAGGCATTGCTTCTATGACGGAAGTGCTGCAAGATGAAATGCAGATGAGCGAAGCTCAAAACAACTATATCAGCGCACATTATAACTATCGGGTGACTAACCTGATGCTGCTTAAACTAACCGGACAAATAGAATCATTAGTCAAATAATACGCAAATAACAATCATAAATATGGAAACAATGGAAAATAACCTTCCTTCCGCTACTCATCAGGAGAAAGCAAAAAAAATGAAGAAACTTCGTCGCTGGCAGATTGCTATCAGCCTTCTCGGAGTGGCTATTATTGTTTGGGGAGTGATTGAAGTGATCTGCCTTTTTTTGAATTATAGCCAGACGGAGACTAGTAACGATGCACAAATAGAACAATATGTGTCTCCTATCAATCTACGTGCTTCAGGTTACATTGACAAAATCTACTTTACAGAACATCAGGAGGTACATAAAGGAGATACTTTGCTGGTACTGGATGATCGTGAATATAAAATTCGCGTAATGGAGGCTGAAGCTGCCTTGAAAGATGCGCAAGCCGGTGCGACCGTCATCAATGCTACACTCAATACCACGCAGACAACAGCATCTGTTTACGATGCGTCTATTGCCGAGATTGAAGTACGGTTGGCGAAACTGGAAAAAGACCGGAAACGATATGAGAACCTCGTGAAACGAAATGCGGCTACTCCTATCCAACTTGAACAGATTGTCACTGATTATGAAGCTACGCGTAAGAAGCTGGAAGCTACGAAAAGGCAGAAAAAAGCAGCTCTTTCCGGTGTAGATGAAGTGTCCTACCGTCGCATGAATACCGAAGCGGCTATTCAAAGAGCAACAGCTGCGCTCGAAATGGCCCGGTTGAATCTTTCCTATACGGTTGTAATAGCTCCTTGTGACGGAAAACTCGGCCGTCGCTCATTAGAGGAAGGACAGTTTATTTCGGCAGGGCAGACCATCACCTATATTCTTCCTGATACCCAGAAATGGATCGTTGCCAATTATAAGGAGACACAAATCGAGAACCTGCATATCGGACAGGAAGTATTTGTCACAGTAGATGCCATTAGCGATAAAGAGTTTAAAGGCAAAGTCACCTCTATATCAGGAGCTACCGGCTCCAAATATTCATTAGTGCCGACCGATAACTCCGCAGGCAACTTTGTGAAGATCCAACAGCGCATCCCCGTACGCATCGACTTTACCGATTTATCAAAAGAAGACAACGAACGATTAGCAGCAGGCATGATGGTAGTAGTGAAAGCCAAACTCTAACCACCGTGCACCTATAATTCATAAATCATAATTCATAAATCAAAAATTAATGCCCTCTTATCCTAAAAATTATCCTTTTTATAGCTGGATGCCCAAACCGTTGGGTATTATCATTCTGTTATTTTTCTTTCTGCCGATTCTTACGGTAGGCGGGGTTTATTCGGTGAATAGCACCGAAATGATGAGCGGGCTTGGCATTATATCCGAGCATATTCAGTTTGCTAACTTTGTTACTTCTATTGGTATGGCAGCCTTTGCTCCTTTCCTATATCAGTTGGTGTGTGTGCGGCGGGAGAAGATGATGTGTATTGTCGGGTTTGCGTTCATGTATATATTCAGTTATATCTGTGCAAAGACAGACAGCGTTTTTCTGTTGGCGCTTTGTAGTCTTCTGACGGGGTTCTTGCGTATGGTACTGATGATGGTCAATCTGTTCACACTCATTTGGTATGCGGGTGGAATGGAAGCTACCCGCAATATTACTCCGGGGTTGGAGCCGAAAGATACTGTCGGTTGGAATAAATTGGACATTGAAAGATGTGTGAGTCAGCCGGCTGTTTATCTGTTTTTTATGATTCTAGGACAGTCGGGCACAGCATTGACGGCTTGGCTGTCCTTTGAATATGAGTGGAAATATGTGTATTACTTTATGATGGGGATTCTCCTGATCTCTATTTTGCTCTTGTTTATTACCATGCCGAATTATAAGTTTCTCGGAAGGTTTCCTATTAATTTCCGTAAGTTCGGCAATGTCACTGCATTTTGCATCTCGCTGACTTGTCTCACGTATGTGCTGGTTTATGGAAAAGTACTCGACTGGTATGATGACGAATCTATTCGTTGGGCGACAGCTGTAAGTATTCTGTTTGCGGGAATTTTTCTATATATGGATGTAACGCGCCGGTCGCCTTATGTTTTGCTGGATGCGTTCAAACTGCGTACTATACGTATGGGAGCATTACTTTACTTATTATTGATGGTGATAAACTCCAGTGCTATGTTTGTCAATGTGTTTGCAGGAGTGGGGATGCATCTCGATAATCTGCAAAATGCTTCATTAGGTAATTGGTGTATGGTAGGTTATGCTATTGGTGCCGTGATTGCTATGGTGTTGGGAGGTAAAGGGTTACATTTTAAGTATCTGTTTGCGATGGGATTCTTCTTCCTGTCTTTATCAGCTGTTTTCATGTATTTCGAGGTACAAACGGCAGGAGTTTACGAGCGTCTGAAATATGCAGTTATCATCCGTGCCACAGGCATGATGATTCTGTATGCGCTGACGGCTGCTTATGCCAATCAACGTATGCCTTTTAAATATCTTTCCACCTGGATCTGTATTATGCTTACTGTGCGTATGGTTGTGGGACCGAGTATCGGCGGAGCAATTTATACAAATGTTTTGCAGGAGCGGCAACAACACTATATAACCCGTTATGCGCAAAATGTGGACCTGCTTAATCCGGATGCTTCCACTTCCTTCCTTGGTACGGTACAAGGTATGAAATATCAGGGAAAGAGTGAGACGGAAGCCCGTAACATGGCTGCTATATCTACCAAAGGGCGTATTCAGGTGCAGGCCACGCTCTCTGCACTCAAAGAGATGGCGGGATGGACAATTTATGGTGGGTTAATTTGTATGATATTTGTGCTCGTTGTTCCTTATCCTAAACGAAAATTGCTAACTTAGCGTCGTTTTTGATAATGATCTGTTAATATATTAGTATGATGGATAGCGGACAAGATCGTTTATTGCAGTTTGAACGCGATTTGTTAAGTGGGAAAAATATATGTAGCTCCGAAGGGATATTTGTAAATTTTCCACCCTCACTGAAGAAACCTTTCCAAATGAAAGGACTGGGGCTGATTATTTGTCGCCAGGGTAATTTCCAGTTTTCGCTTAATCAGAAAAAGCATTTCGCAGGAGCAGGCGAAAGTTTGTTTATTCCCGAAGACGGCGAGTTTCAGGTTTTGCAAGAGTCGGAAGACATGGAGGTACGGATTTTGATTTATCAGATAGAACCGATCCGGGATATTATGGGGAATCTGGTTGTTTCCATGTATATGTATTCCCGTCTTACTCCCGAAGAACCTTCTTGTGTCTGGTCTACTGGTGAGGAAGAAGAGATAGTAAAGTATATGTCCTTATTGGACAATGTGTTACAGTCGGAAGAAAATTCATTTAAACTTTATGAGCAGAAATTACTTCTACTTGCATTGACGTACAGGATTTGTTCTATTTATAATCGCAAACTCGTCAATGACGGGCGGGAAGTGGGAGGACGCAAAAATGAAGTCTTTATTCACTTGATCCAGTTAATCGAAAAATATTATATGCAGGAACGGGGTGTTGAGTTTTATGCGGATAAATTGTGTTTGTCTCCTAAATATCTTTCTGCCGTTTCTAAGAGTATTTGCGGATATACCGTGCAGGAACTTGTATTCAAAGCTATCATTCGTAAGAGCATCTCATTGCTTAAAAATACGCAGAAAGATATTCAGGAGATTTCAAATGCCTTCGGCTTCCCCAATGCTTCTTATTTCGGTACGTTCTTTAAGAAGCAGGTTGGGGTTTCACCGCAGCAATATCGGAAGAATCTTTAAACGTTTATTCTTTTTCACCGTAGGCAAGATCGCCCGCATCGCCCAGTCCCGGAACAATGTAAGAATGTTCGTTGAGTTCGGGATCGATGGCAGCGCACCAGATTGTCGTCTTGTCTTCCGGAAATACATTCTTTATATGATCGATAGCCTTTTGGCTGGCGATAATCGAAGCAACATGAATTTCGGCAGGGTGTCCTTTCGTCAGCATTGCCTGGTAACTAAGTTCCATACTCCCTCCTGTTGCCAGCATAGGGTCGGTGATAATCAGCGTTTTGTCATCAATGCGGGGAGAAGCGATATATTCTATGTGTATATCGAATTTTAGCGTATCTTTATATTTGCGGTAAGCGGAAACAAACGCATTCTCCGCCCCGTCGAAATAACTAAGGAAACCTTGATGGAAAGGCAGACCAGCACGTAGGATCGTACTGATTACTAAATTGTTGTCCGGCGTACTGACCGGAGCGATTCCCAGTGGTGTCTGGATGTTCTTTACCGAGTATTTAAACTCTTTACTCATTTCATAAGCCATGATTTCTCCGATCCGTTCGATGTTACGGCGGAAACGCAGGCGGTCGTTCTGAACTTCTACATTTCTAATTTCGGATATGTACTGGTTTAGAATCGAATTAGTTTGGCCAAAATCAATTACTTTCATATTATATTTTAATCAAATTTTAATCTCATTTTCATAGTATTGATAACATACTGGCTTGCAAAGTAAACGATAATCTTTCAAATTGCAATATTCAGTTTGCAGATATTGTTAGGAATTTATAAAAGAGTTTCAATTAGGGAAAAATTTCTCTAATACCTTCTTCCTTTCCAAAGAAAGTATTACTTTTGTAGCCGGATTTACAAGGGGGTATCCAAAGCTCCCCATGTTAAGGTGAAAAGAGATAGAAAACAAAATACCAATTTTAATTAATTCAAAGAAAATGGCAAATTTAGATTTAAGCAAGTACGGCATCACAGGTGTGACTGAGATTTTGCACAATCCGTCTTATGATGTTTTGTTCGCTGAGGAAACAAAACCGAGTCTGGAAGGCTTTGAAAAAGGTCAAGTTACTGAATTAGGCGCTGTGAATGTAATGACAGGTATCTACACCGGTCGTTCTCCTAAAGATAAATTCTTCGTTAAGAATGAAGCTTCTGCTGATTCTGTATGGTGGACTTCCGAAGAATATAAAAACGATAACAAACCATGTACTGAAGAAGCTTGGGCTGACTTGAAAGCTAAAGCTGTAAAACAACTTTCCGGCAAACGTTTGTTCGTTGTTGATACTTTCTGTGGTGCTAACGAAGCTACTCGTATGAAAGTACGTTTCATCATGGAAGTAGCTTGGCAGGCTCATTTCGTAACTAACATGTTCATTCGCCCGACTGCTGAAGAACTTGCTAACTACGGAGAACCTGATTTCGTATGTTTCAACGCTTCTAAAGCAAAAGTTGACAACTACAAAGAACTGGGCTTGAACTCTGAAACTGCTACAGTATTCAACCTGAAGACTAAAGAACAAGTAATCCTGAATACTTGGTACGGTGGTGAAATGAAGAAAGGTATGTTCTCTATCATGAACTACATGAACCCGCTTCGTGGTATCGCTTCTATGCACTGCTCTGCTAACACTGATATGGAAGGAACTAGCTCTGCTATCTTCTTCGGATTGTCTGGTACAGGTAAGACTACTTTGTCTACTGACCCGAAACGTAAATTGATCGGTGACGACGAACACGGATGGGATAACGAAGGTGTATTCAACTACGAAGGTGGTTGCTACGCTAAGGTTATCAACTTGGATAAAGAAAGCGAACCAGATATCTACAATGCTATCAAACGTGACGCTTTACTTGAAAACGTAACTGTTGACGCTAACGGTAAGATTGATTTCACTGACAAGAGCGTGACTGAAAACACTCGTGTTTCTTATCCTATCTATCACATCGAAAACATCGTTAAACCGGTTTCTAAAGGTCCTCACGCAAAACAAGTTATCTTCTTGTCGGCTGATGCGTTCGGTGTATTGCCTCCAGTATCTATCCTGAACCCGGAACAGGCTCAATACTACTTCTTATCTGGATTTACAGCTAAATTAGCTGGTACAGAACGTGGTATCACTGAACCGACTCCGACATTCTCTGCTTGCTTCGGTGCTGCTTTCTTGTCATTGCACCCGACTAAATATGCAGAAGAACTGGTTAAGAAGATGGAGATGACTGGTGCTAAAGCATACTTGGTTAACACTGGATGGAATGGTTCTGGTAAACGTATCTCTATCAAAGATACTCGTGGTATTATCGACGCTATCCTTGACGGTTCTATCGACAAAGCTCCTACTAAGGTTATTCCTTTCTTCGATTTTGTTGTTCCTACAGAACTTCCGGGTGTTGATCCGAAGATCCTTGACCCACGCGACACTTACGAATGTGCTTGCCAATGGGAAGAAAAAGCTAAAGATTTGGCTGGACGTTTCATCAAGAACTTCGCTAAATTTACTGGTAACGAAGCTGGTAAGGCTTTGGTTGCTGCTGGTCCGAAACTCTAATTGGAGAATCAGATATAATATGGAAGGCGGTTCGATTTCGAACCGCCTTTTTTATTGCTATACTGTGTCTTTCTATGAAAAGGAATACTGTCTGTTTAGTTTTTTTTCCTATATTTGTCAAAACGAGACTATTTACTTTTAAAGACAGCTATGACGTATCTGGATACAGACAAACAGACCTATGCGGATTTAAGCATAACGGAGACTGCAAACAATGAGCAGTTTCTTTTCTCTTTGTTTTCTAAAACAGAGACGAAAGAAGGAAAATCATTGATGATGAACTGGGTTATGTATCCGCTAAGTGATTTGGATATGATCCGCAAAAGGCAGGAGGCTGTTGCGTGGGATGCTTTACCTGAACTTCTTTTGAATGAAGAAGAACTGGATTTTATTGAATATTATCTGGCTTATCGCGACCAGATCAGGGAAGCACACGTCTTACTGTCATGTGCTACTGTCATAGATCGCCTGTTGAGATATGATTCAACCCGTTATGTTATTTGTCGGGGAGTGAAATTGGTAATACATTTGCTGCATTGTTTGGAGAGGTGGGCGAAAGAATTGGATGAGGATGCCCCACAATTGATGAAGGAGTCAGCCCGTATGGTGAATGATATTTTGTCCGGAAGTGAATTAGGTGAAGTCTTGGAACAGACTTCTGGCGAAGAAAGGCGGCTATCTAATTATACGATAGATAAATACGATTATCTATTTCGATGTACCCGTTTGTTGTCTTTGAAAGAATTATTATCAGTTTTGTATTTATTGGATGTCTGTCGGACAGCTCACCGGGTAGCGAGAGAGAAAAATTTCTGTTGTACACCGAAAGTGGTGGAAACAATGGATTTTTCGGTTGAGGGTGTAGTTCATCCTTTTGTGAAAAATGTACGGGAGAATAGCTGGGTGATGTCTCGGGGAAATATCAGTATTTTTACGGGTTCTAACATGGCGGGAAAGTCAACCACTTTAAAAGCACTGACTTTGGCTGTCTGGCTGGCGCATTGTGGACTGCCTGTCCCGGTGAAGTCAATGGTTTGTCCTCTTTACGAAGGTATTTATACTTCTATTAATTTGCCGGACTCTTTGCGTGACGGGCGAAGCCATTTCATGGCAGAGGTTCTTCGTATAAAAGAAGTGATGCAAAAAGCGCTTACAGGAAAACGTTGTTTGGTCGTTTTGGATGAAATGTTTCGCGGAACTAACGCTAAGGATGCTTTTGAGGCTTCTCTTGCAGTCAATGAATTATTGAAAAGATTCTCTTGTTGCCATTTCCTTATATCAACTCATATTCTGGAGTATGCGAAAGCATTTGAAAAAGATCCTGCCTGTTGTTTTTATTATATGGAAGCGGAAATTATTGACGATGCATTTGTTTGTCATCATCGGCTATTGCAGGGGATTTCGGAGGCTAGGGTAGGATATTGGGTCGTGAAAAAACTACTGGCCGGTTTGATATAGTTTCACCTTATTATTGTGTCCATTAAGACAGTATTTTATTTTTATTAAAGGCATATTTTGATTACTTTTGTACAAACCATATACGAGAGAATAATCTTGAATAATAATGCGACAACCATGAAGAAACTCTATTTCTTTCTTATCTGCTCTTTGTTTCTTGTCTCCGGACTTTACGCGGGTGAAACTGATTATACCAAAGGACTTTCCATCTGGTTTGATACTCCCAATACTTTGCAGGGGTATGCCGTGTGGTATGGGGGAAGACCGGATCTGTGGAAAGGTGGTGATAAACCGGAAACAGCAGGAAATGCAGGTCATAATCCGGATCCCGCTTGGGAATCGCAATCATTACCGATAGGGAATGGTAGTTTAGGTGCGAATATCATGGGGTCGGTGGAAGCTGAACGTATTACCTTTAACGAAAAAACGCTTTGGCGTGGCGGTCCGAATACAGCGAAAGGGGCGGACTATTATTGGAATGTCAATAAACAGTCGGCTCATCTTTTGGATGAAATACGTAAGGCATTTACGGAAGGAAATCAGGAAAAGGCTGAAATGCTGACACGTCAAAACTTCAACAGTGAGGTGTCTTATGATGCTGACGGAGAAACACCTTTCCGTTTCGGCAGTTTTACTACCATGGGAGAGTTTTATGTAGAAACGGGATTGAATATTATAGGGATGAGTGACTATAAACGTATCCTTTCTTTGGACTCTGCAATGGCAGTTGTTCAGTTTAAAAAGGATCATGTGGTTTATCAGCGCAATTATTTCATTTCTTATCCTGCCAATGTGATGGTGATGCGTTTCAGTGCGGATCAACCGGGTAAACAAAACTTGGTTTTCAGTTATGCGCCTAATCCGGTGTCTACCGGGAATATGGCTTCTGACGGTAATAAAGGACTGGTGTATTCCGCATCTCTGGACAATAACGGAATGAAATACGTCGTTCGTATTCAGGCGGAGACAAAAGGCGGAACCTTGTTTAATGCAGATGGAAAACTGACGGTGAAAGGTGCGGATGAAGTAGTGTTTTATATTACGGCTGATACTGATTATAAACCTAACTTTGATCCGGATTTTAAAGATCCGAAGACGTATGTGGGTGTCAATCCGGAAGAAACAACCAAACAATGGATGAATAATGCAGTGTTACAGGGGTATACTGCTTTGTTTAGTCAGCATTACAATGATTATGCTACTCTGTTCGACCGGGTTAAATTGAATCTGAATCTGGCAATCAAGGGAAAGAATATGCCGACTCCCCAACGCTTGAAGAACTACCGGGCAGGACAACCGGATTATGATCTGGAAGAATTATATTTTCAATTCGGCCGCTATCTGTTGATTTCAAGTTCCCGTCCGGGCAATATGCCGGCGAATTTGCAGGGTATCTGGCATAATAATGTCGATGGACCGTGGCGTGTGGACTATCATAATAATATCAATATTCAGATGAATTATTGGCCGGCTTGCTCCACCAACCTGAATGAATGTATGCTTCCATTGGTCGATTTCATTCGTACGCTGGTAAAACCGGGTGAAAAGACCGCGAAATCTTATTTTGGTGCCAGAGGATGGACGGCATCCATTTCCGGAAATATATTCGGATTTACCACTCCGTTGGAAAGTCAGGATATGTCGTGGAACTTCAATCCTATGGCAGGTCCCTGGTTGGCTACTCATATCTGGGAGTATTATGATTATACAAGAGATCTTACATTCCTGAAAGAAACGGGTTATGAGTTGATAAAAAGTAGTGCGGACTTTGCTGTCGATTATTTGTGGCATAAACCGGATGGAACATATACGGCTGCTCCATCTACTTCGCCGGAGCATGGCCCTATCGATCAGGGTGCTACCTTTGTGCATGCCGTTGTACGTGAGATTTTGCTGGATGCAACCGAGGCGAGTAAAGTGTTGGGCGTAGATAAGAAAGAACGTAAGCAGTGGGAGCATGTGCTTGCCAATCTCGTTCCTTATAAAATAGGGCGGTATGGTCAGTTGATGGAATGGTCGGTAGATATTGATGATCCGAAAGACGAGCATCGGCATGTGAATCATTTGTTCGGACTGCATCCGGGGCATACGGTTTCTCCGGTCACCACTCCCGAACTGGCGAAAGCCGCTAAAGTAGTACTGGTGCATCGTGGTGATGGGGCTACTGGTTGGAGCATGGGCTGGAAGTTGAATCAATGGGCGCGTTTGCAAGATGGTAATCATGCTTATACCTTGTTTGGCAATTTGTTGAAGAACGGCACGCTGGATAATTTATGGGATACACATTCGCCTTTCCAGATTGACGGAAACTTTGGCGGAACAGCCGGTATTACCGAGATGTTGCTTCAAAGTCATATAGGCTTTATTCAGTTGCTGCCTGCTTTGCCGGATGCATGGAAGGGTGGGGCTGTCAGTGGTATCTGTGCAAAGGGGAATTTTGAAGTGGATATGGTTTGGGAGAATAATCAGCTGAAAGAAGCTGTGGTTCATTCTAATGCGGGAGGAAACTGTGTGATAAAGTATGCTGATAAGACTCTTTCTTTTAAAACGGTGAAAGGGCGTAGTTACCGGATTGAATATGATGTGACTAAAGGACTTATTAGACAGTAAATAGAAAATATCGGAAAATTAGAAAGTAGGAATGGTATTAGAGTATTTGAAATTGTTCGTGACGTTTGCGAAGATTGGAATGTTTACTATTGGTGGCGGTTATGCCATGATTCCGTTAATTGAACGGGAGATAGTTGCCAAACAGTGGATGAGTAAGGAAGAATTCATGGAGATGTTTGCCTTGACGCAGTCACTACCGGGTGTGTTTGCTGTGAATATTTCTATTTTTGTAGGATATAAGTTGTATAAAGTGGGTGGGAGCTTGGTATGTGCTTTGGCTACGATTCTTCCCTCCTTTGTTATTATGATGCTGATAGCCATGTTTTTTGCACGGTTTCAAGATAATGAAGTGATGATTCGCATCTTTAATGGAATACGTCCTGCCGTGGTAGCGTTGATTTTGTTTCCTTGTATTTCTGCTGTAAGAGCTCTGAAACTGAAATACCTTCAGTTGGTTGCTCCTGCCATAGCTACTCTTTTGATTTGGCAGTTTGGACTGTCTCCTATTTATATTGTATTGGCAGGAATTCTGGGAGGATTGGTATATACATTGTGGTTGAAAGAAAAAATAATGAATAAAGAGGTATGATATATTTGCAATTACTTTGGGTGTATCTTAAAATAGGTATGTTCGGTTTTGGAGGTGGATATGCGATGCTTTCCCTTATTCAACATGAGATAGTGGATATTCATCATTGGCTGACTCCCCAGCAGTTTACGGATGTGGTGGCGATTTCGCAAATGACTCCGGGGCCGATTGGTATCAATAGTGCTACTTATGTAGGGTATGCGGTAACGCAAAGCGTGTGGGGAGCGGTGCTAGCTACGGTAGCGGTTTGTTTACCTTCTTTTATTCTGGTGTTGCTCATTTCTTATTTCTTTGCGAAGTGTAAGGATAACAAGTATATTAAGGCGGCTATGTCCGGACTGCTACCTATGTCGGTTGCTTTGATTGCTTCGGCTGCATTGCTTATGATGAATAGAGAAAATTTTATGGACTATAAAAGTATCGGTATTTTTGCGGCAGCCTTTTTGGTTACATGGAAATGGAATCTTCACCCTATCCTGTTGATTTGTCTGGCGGGTGTGGTAGGATTGTTGTTGTATTAGTAATGCTTGTGATACTTGCAGAAAAAAATAAAATCCCGGTAAAACACTGCGTTTCACCGGGATTTCTATTATAATATAATGAAAGAATGGTTAGTTCTTGTTGGCACGTTTACGTTCGATTTCGTCCAAAATCACTTTACGCATACGCATTGCCTTTGGAGTAACTTCTACATATTCGTCTTCCTTAATATATTCCAATGCTTCTTCAAGTGAGAACTGGATAGGCGGAATCAGACGTACTTTGTCATCCGAACCGGAAGCGCGCATATTCGTCAGCTTCTTCGATTTGGTTACGTTGATAACCAAGTCGTTGTCATGAGAGTGCTCGCCTACTACCTGTCCTGCATAGACTTCGTCCTGCGGGAAAATAAAGAACTTACCGCGATCCTGTAATTTGTCGATGGCATAAGCAAAAGCTGTTCCGCTTTCCATAGCAATCATAGAACCATTGGTACGGCGTTCAATTTCTCCTTTGTGCGGCTGATATTCTTTGAAACGGTGTGCCATAATGGCTTCACCGGCAGAGGCCGTCAGTACATTGGTACGCAAACCGATGATACCACGTGAAGGCATATTGAATTCAAGATTGATGCGTTCGCCTGTATTTTCCATCTTTACCATTTCACCTTTACGGCGGGTAACCATATCAATAATTTTGCTGGAATATTCTTCCGGTACGTTGATGGTCAACTCTTCAATCGGTTCGCATTTCACACCGTCGATTTCTCTGAAGATAACCTGTGGCTGACCTACCTGCAATTCATATCCTTCGCGACGCATTGTTTCAATCAATACAGAAAGGTGGAGTACACCACGGCCGGAAACAATCCATTTACCGTCTTCTTCACTCTTTCTTACGCGGAGAGCCAGGTTCTTGTCGAGTTCCTTCATCAGACGGTCGTGGATGTGGCGTGAAGTCACAAACTTACCATCCTTACCGAAGAAAGGAGAATCGTTGATAGCAAACAACATACTCATGGTCGGTTCGTCAATTGCGATGGGTGGCAGTGCTTCCGGACTTTCGAAATCACAAACTGTATCTCCAATCTCGAATCCGTCAATACCTACCAGCGCGCAGATGTCACCGGAAGAAACCTCATTTGTTTTCACACGGCCTAAACCTTCGAAAACATGGAGTTCTTTAATTTTGCTCTTGAACATATCGCCGTTACGTTTCACAAGCGTTATATTCATACCTTCTTTTAATGTACCACGATGTACGCGACCTACGGCAATACGACCGGTATAAGAAGAATAATCCAGAGAAGTAATCAACATCTGGGGAGTACCTTCCAACTGTTGCGGTGCCGGAATGTTTTCGACGATACAATCCAGTAGCGGAGTGATGCTGTCAGTTTGTTGTTGCCAGTCGGTGCTCATCCAGTTGTTTTTGGCGGAACCGTAAATCACGGGGAAGTCCAACTGATCTTCCGTTGCGTTCAAGCTGAACATCAAGTCGAAAACCATCTCGTAAACTTCTTCCGGGCGGCAGTTAGGTTTATCTACCTTATTAACTACCACAATGGGTTTCAAACCGATTTCGAGCGCCTTTTGCAGTACGAAACGAGTCTGTGGCATCGGACCCTCGAAGGCATCTACCAACAGAATACAGCCATCGGCCATATTCAATACACGTTCTACTTCACCACCGAAGTCGCTGTGTCCCGGAGTATCAATAATATTAATTTTTGTACCGTTGTAATTGATGGATACGTTTTTGGAAAGAATCGTTATACCACGTTCGCGTTCCAAATCGTTGTTATCCAGGATAAGTTCACCACTATTTTGGTTGCTGCGGAATAAATTTCCGGCCAATAGCATCTTGTCAACCAGCGTTGTTTTCCCATGGTCAACATGGGCAATGATTGCAATGTTTCGAATATTTTGCATATAATACCTATTATTTGGCTGCAAAGGTACGAAAATAGGATTAGAAATATGCGCAATGATAGCAATTTTTTCTTGTAAATCGTTGTGTGATATAAAGATAATGCCTATCTTTGCACGCTCAAAAGAATAATTTATCAATTAAAATTCTAAGAATTATGTATTTAGACGCTGCTAAAAAGCAAGAAATCTTCGGAAAGTACGGAAAGTCTAACACTGACACCGGCTCAGCTGAGGCCCAAGTGGCATTGTTTTCCTACCGTATTTCTCACCTGACTGAGCACATGAAGCTCAACAGAAAAGATTATAGTACTGAAAGAGCGTTAACAATGTTGGTAGGTAAGCGTCGTCGCTTACTCGACTACCTGAAAGCAAGAGATATCGAAAGATATCGTGCTATTGTTAAAGAGCTCGGTTTGCGTAAGTAATCTACTTGTCGCGAAAAGATTTAAAGCCGTTCCTCATGATAGAGGAACGGCTTTTTTTTAGTTTCTTCTTTTTCTTCCTGATAGTCGTATTTTCTTCGGTTATAATTGTGTTCATCTAAAGATTTTGCTATTTTTGCAGCTTAATTATTATAATTTATCACCTTTGATAACTAAAATGCTTTCAAAATGGATACAAGTAAGATTGTTGGCGAGAAAATTAAAGCCCTCCGCGAAGATAAATCAATAAGCATAGAAGAGTTGGCGCAACGTTCAGGTTTGGCTATCGAACAGGTTGAACGTATTGAGAATAACATTGATATACCTTCTCTCGCACCGCTGATTAAGATTGCGCGTGTGTTGGGAGTACGTCTGGGTACTTTCCTTGATGATCAGGATGAAGTCGGACCGGTCGTATGCCGTAAGAAAGAGGCCAAGGATGCGATCAGTTTTTCCAATAATGCGATTCACTCTCGCAAACACATGGAATATCACTCGTTGTCCAAGTCAAAGGCGGACCGTCACATGGAACCGTTTATTATCGATGTGATGCCGACGGAAGATACCGACTTCGTGCTTTCTTCTCATGAAGGAGAAGAGTTTATCATGGTTATGGAAGGTATCATGGAAATCAGCTATGGCAAGAACACCTATCTGCTGGAAGAGGGTGATAGTATTTATTATGATTCCATTGTTCCTCATCATGTACATGCTTATGAGGGACAGGCTGCAAAAATCCTGGCAGTAGTTTACACACCGATTTAATGAAATAGTAGGAACCAAGACTTAAGTATAATTACATGCAATTATTTGATCGTACTTTGGGGCAGTGGCTGGAACACTGGGCTGAAGAGACTCCCGATAAGGAATATATCGTATATTCCGACCGAAATCTCCGTTTTACCTGGAGTCAGTTGAACCGTCGTGTGGATGATATGGCAAAAGGGCTTATTGCCATTGGTGTGGAACGTGGTACCCATGTGGGTATCTGGGCGGCTAATGTTCCCGATTGGTTGACATTGCTATATGCCTGCGCGAAGATTGGTGCGGTATATGTTACAGTGAATACGAACTACAAGCAATCGGAATTGGAGTATCTTTGCCAGAACTCGGATATGCATACGCTTTGTATTGTGAATGGTGAGAAGGATAGTGATTTTGTGCAGATGACATACACGATGCTTCCTGAATTGAAGACTTGTGAGCGTGGACATTTAAAGAGCGAACGCTTTCCATATATGCGAAATGTAGTATATGTAGGTCAGGAAAAACATCGTGGTATGTATAATACAGCGGAGATCCTGCTGTTGGGAGATAATGTGGAAGATGACCGTTTGAACGAACTAAAAAGCAAAGTGGATTGTCACGATGTGGTAAATATGCAATATACGTCGGGCACTACCGGTTTTCCGAAAGGGGTGATGCTGACACATTATAATATCGCCAATAATGGATTTCTGACGGGGGAACACATGAAGTTCACGGCAGATGACAAACTTTGTTGTTGCGTTCCGTTGTTCCATTGTTTTGGGGTAGTATTGGCTACCATGAACTGTCTGACTCATGGTTGTACACAAGTGATGGTAGAACGTTTCGACCCGTTGGTTGTGCTGGCCTCTATTCATAAAGAACGTTGTACGGCTCTTTATGGTGTGCCGACTATGTTTATCGCCGAGTTGCATCATCCGATGTTCGATCTCTTTGATATGTCTTGTCTTCGTACAGGTATTATGGCGGGTTCGCTGTGTCCTGTCGAACTAATGAAGCAGGTAGAAGAGAAAATGTATATGAAGGTGACTAGTGTCTACGGATTGACAGAAGCCGCTCCCGGTATGACGGCCACCCGTATTGATGATCCGTTCGATGTACGTTGTAATACGGTAGGACATGATTTCGAATTTACGGAGGTGAAAGTGATTGATCCTGAAACAGGTGAAGAATGTCCGGTTGGTGTACAAGGTGAAATGTGTAACCGTGGTTATAATACCATGAAAGGATATTATAAGAATCCGGAAGCAACGGCGGAAGTGCTTGATGAAAACAACTTCTTGCATTCCGGCGACTTGGGTATCAAGGATGAAGATGGAAATTATCGGATTACCGGACGTATCAAAGATATGATTATTCGTGGTGGCGAGAATATTTATCCGCGCGAAATAGAAGAGTTTCTTTATAAGCTTGATGGAGTGAAAGATGTTCAGGTGGCTGGTATTCCTTCTAAAAAGTATGGTGAGGCAGTCGGAGCATTTATTATTTTGCAGGAAGGAGTACAAATGCAGGAAGCCGATGTACGTGATTTCTGCAGAAATAAAATATCTCGTTATAAGATTCCGAAATATATCTTCTTTGTGAATGAATTCCCGATGACGGGTAGTGGAAAGATTCAGAAGTTCAGATTGAAAGATCTGGGACTGCAACTTTGCAAGGAGCAGGGAATAGAGATTATTTAGAAACTCATGATTATTTAAAGACACACAAAGTTTTTTGATTATAAACAGTGAACGGTGAACTCTCTGCAATCAATTATGCAGTTTGTTCACCGTTCACTATTTGTATGATCTTATCCGGCTTTGATTCCGGCGTCAGGTTGCGTATTATTAAATGAAATCATCGCCCAGTTGCATTTGGGCGTCGTTTACATATTTACGGATGGCATGTTCTTCATCTTTGCGGCAAATCAAAAGAACGTTGTCCGATTCGGCTATCAGAAATCCTTCCAGTCCATCGATAACGGCCAGTTTGCCTTTCGGAAGTACTACCATATTATCTTTACTGTTATATATAAGTGAATGGCACTTCAGCGTAACATTGCCTTCCGGGTCTCTTTCCGATAAATCATAAAGTGATCCCCAAGTTCCAAGATCGGACCAGCCAAAATCTCCTAATGATACATACACATTATCCGCTTTCTCCATAATGCCGAAGTCGATGGATACATTAGGACATGCTGGGAAGTTTTCTTCGATGAATGCTTTCTCCTTGTCGGTGGCATAAATATCTTTTCCCGGTGCCAGTTTGGAAGCTAATTCAGGCAGTAAATCTTCACTTGCTTTGATGATTGTATTTACATTCCACATAAATAGGCCGGAATTCCAATAAAATTCTCCGCTCTCTACGAATACTTTAGCTAATTCCAGTTCCGGTTTCTCTGTGAATGTTTTTACTTTATAGAAGTTTCCTCCTGCGGGTTCGTCTATTTGTATATATCCATACCCTGTTTCCGGGCGATTGGGTTTAATTCCTAATGTCAGTAGCTTTTCCGAGCGTGAAACAAAATCAAGTCCTTTTTCGATAGCGGCAAGAAACTCATCCTCTTTTAAAATTAAATGGTCTGAAGGAGCGACTACGATATTGGCGTTCGGGTTCAGTGCCCGGATGTGGTAAGCGGCCCATGCTATACACGGAGCGGTATTTCGTCTTGCGGGTTCCAGCAGAATCTGTTCTTCGTTCACTTCGGGCAATTGTTCCTTCACTAAGTCCGCATACATTGCATTGGTAACGATGAAAATATTTTCTGTTGGGATAACTTTTTGGAACCGGTCGAAAGTCTGTTGTAAAAGTGAACGGCCCGTTCCGAAGAAATCTAAGAATTGTTTGGGCAATGTTTTGCGGCTAAACGGCCAGAAGCGGCTTCCAATGCCGCCACCCATAATCACGCAATAATTATCCTGGTTTGTCATGATAGTGACTCTATTTTAAAGTTTCTGCTAATGTACGGTTTATTCTCTGAATAGAGAAGTGTTTAAGATATGTTTTATTATTTTTTTCTCCTTTTTTTTGCCAAACTATTGTGGAATCAAAATAATGTCGTATCTTTGCACCGCAATTGAGAAATCAAGTATGCGCCCAGATGGCGGAATCGGTAGACGCGCTGGTCTCAAACACCAGTGGATTCACTTCCATCCCGGTTCGACCCCGGGTCTGGGTACTGAAGCGGAGAAAGTAGAAATACTCTCTCCGTTTTTCTTTTCTACTCCTCGTAACTCGTTGGTCATACCGAAATTGGCTCAGTCTGAAACCTTGGGGGATTGCGTTAAAATTCTTATTTTTGCATCATGAAAACATCCTCTTCCCAAACGAT
>NZ_JADPLO010000071.1:0-27804 GCF_015667765.1 Bacteroides sp. 1001302B_160321_D4
TTTTTTTTTTTTTTTTTTTTTTTTTGTATGTTTAAGTACTTTTCTTTATGATGTTAAGTGTTTTTAATTGTTGTGTAAGCGTGATTGGCTGCTGTGGTAAGTGTTGTAGCTGTTGTGTGGTTGTCTTTTTAAGTATTTATAAGTTTAAAATACTTGTTTTTTGCTTTGGAGGTTGGTTTATAAGTGCATATCTTTAGCGGTTGAAATTCAGGGGGTGTAAAAGCCTGGGTTTGGATTGTCATATTAACAAATGATTAAATGACGAAAAGATGTTTTTTTATATTAAATGTGTATTGTTCGTGCTCGTGTTGAGTATAAGCGGAGAAATATCCGCTCAGGAGAAGCGTGATTCGGTAAGGATCTATTTTCATCAAGGAAAGGTAAATATAGATACATGTTTACTTGACAATGGGAACGAGATGGAGCGGTTTGCTAAAATCTGTTCCGCATTGAACGACTCCGTCCGTCTTATCAGGAAAATTCAAATAATAGGAGGAGCTTCCCCGGAAGGAGGGGGGCTGTTGAATGGAAGGCTGTCTGAAAAACGAGCAGAGGTTTTGTGGCGGTATATATCACCTTATATAAAGATTCCGGTATTGGAGAAGGATTTTCATTTTTCGGGAAGCGACTGGAACGGACTTATAACGATGGTGAGAGCGGATGTGAATGTTCCGGAGAGGGAGGATGTCCTTCGTTTGTTGGAGAAGATCGTCCGTTTGGAAAACCAGGACAGCCCTTATTTGGGGGGAGAACTGAAAAGACTGAAAGGGGGGAGGCCATACTCATATTTGTATAAATTCCATTTTCCGAAACTTCGTTCGTCGATGGTGAAAATATGCTATGATAGTGATCCGATAAATCCCGTCAGAGATACGGTATATATACATACACGTGATACGTTGTGCATCCGTGATACCGTTACCGTCATAGCTCCGGTAAAGAAACGGCCGTTTTGCATGGCGGTGAAAACAAACTTGCTTTATGACGCTGTTTTGATACCTGACATCGGGGTTGAGTTCTGTTTGGGGAAGAACTGGTCTGTGGCCGGGAATTGGATGTATGCCTGGTGGAAAAGTGATCGGAAGCATAATTATTGGCGTATCTATGGGGGAGATGTGGAGTTGCGCCGCTGGTTCGGTCGGAGAGCGGTGGAAAAACCGTTTTCCGGGCATCATGTCGGATTGTACGGGCAGATCGTCACCTATGATTTCGAATTGGGTGGGAAAGGTTACTTGGGGGATAAATGGAGTTACGGGGGAGGCGTGGCTTACGGCTACTCGTTACCTGTGGGACATCGGTTCAATGTGGATTTCACGTTGGGAATCGGCTACCTTGGAGGATCGTACAAGGAGTACATCCCTTTGGACGGTCACTATGTATGGCAGACCACTAAAAACCGCCGCTGGTTCGGCCCGACCAAGGCGGGTATCTCTTTGGTGTGGTTGATCGGGCGGGGGAATTATAGCCGGAAGAAAGGAGGCAGGCAGTGATACGGATACGCTTTAGTCTGGTGTTCATATTTTTATGGATAGGACTGACGGCTTGTGAGCATAAGGATTTATGTTACGATCATCCGCACTTTGCCACGGTGCGGGTAATATTCGACTGGACCAAGATTTCCAATCATGACAAGCCTGAAGGCATGAGGGTCGTATTTTATCCGACCGACGATGAAAGCAACACGTGGATATTTGATTTCCCCGGAGGAGAGGATGGGGAAGTGGAGCTTCCCGAGAATGATTACCGGGTAATTTGCTTCAACTACGATACCGACGGGATGGTTTGGAAAGAAAACGGCAGTTACACGCTTTTTACTGCCGATACGCGTGATGTGCAGTCGCCGGATAACCGGACAATGGCTGTCACCCCACCTTGGCTGTGTGGCGACCATATAGACGAAGTTATCCTCAAGGACATTCCGGGAGGAAGCGCGGAGATAGTACGGCTGACTCCCGTAAACATGGTATGTCACTACACGTATGAGGTGAACGGTCTTCGGGGACTGGATAGGGTGGCGGATTTGCGGGCCGCTCTTTCCGGCATGTCCGGCTCGCTTAACATGTCCGCCGACAGTTTGCCCGCCGGTCTTTCGGAGAGCCTGCTCTTTGATGGAATGGTTTCACGGAATCAGATTATAGGCGGATTCTATACGTTTGGACATTCCGCACTTGAAGGAGAGCCCAATGTTTTCCGGTTGTATCTCAAGAACCGTTCAGGCAGCATGTCTGTATTGGAACAGGACGTGAGCGGCCAAGTGCATGATGTCCCGGTAGTGGGGCATGTCGGTGATGTGCATCTGGTGTTGAATTTTGATTATGAGGTTCCATCCGAGCCGGGAAGTGACGGTGCGGGATTTGATGTGGACGTTGATGATTGGGATGATGTGAATATGGATATAGTGTTGTAATATGAGTTTATTAATTATATGTATCAATTTGATTTATTTTTATTTATGAAAAAAAGTACAGTAATGCTTTGGGCAATCTTTGGAGCTCTACTCATGGGTTGCTCAGACGAGGAGATTGCGAATGTGGAAACCTCCTCACGGAATGCGATTGGTTTTAACGTGTTAAGTAATGCGGCGGAAACGAGGGCTACCCCTACTACCAACACCAACTTGAAGAACACCGATTTCGACGTGTTCGCTTTTACGGCGGATGGTACTGCCTTCATGGGAAAGGTAGACACGGATTTTGGACATGACGGAGTGAATATCGTGTACAATAATGGTAAGTGGGATTATAAAAATGCGAGCGACCTTCGTTATTGGCCTACCGAGGCTTTGGACTTTTACGCATTCAATCCCGGAACGGTTGATGAAGCCATGCAGTGGAGTTATATGTGGGAAGCCACCAAGGATACTCAAAAGATAACTTATTCCTGCTCCGATGAGTATGGATCTGGTATCAATGCTCATGAAAACTACGACGTGATGTATGCCATAGCCAAAGGCCAGACAAAAGACAAGAACAACGGAGTAGTGAAATTTAACTTCAAGCATATTCTGTCACAGGTCGTATTCAAAGCAAAGACCGAATACGATAACATGCAGGTGAATATAAAGGACATCAAGATTTTTAATGTAAAAATGGGCGGCGTCTACACATTGCCTGCGACAGCCGATGGAACGGGAAGTTGGGCTGTGGGTGATTGGCCTGAAAGCTCTACAGGAGGAGGTTTTATTACCGTAGTGCAAGGCAAATTCATCGAGGTCAATAGTAATACCACAGCTACCGATATTTCCGAAAAAACTCCTATGCTGAATATACCACAGAAGCTGACAGCATGGAAAGTTTCCGAAGAAGCCACCAATACCAAGATAAAAGCCGACGGTGCGCATCAATGTTACCTGTCGATCACCTGCAAAATCCAGCAGTCCGGAGGTTATCTGTTGGGTTCAGCAGATAGTTACGGAACAATTTATGTTCCGTTCGGAGATACATGGGTAGCGGGCAAGCGTCATATCTACACGTTGATTTTCGGTGGTGGTTATACTGATCAGGGAGAGGCTGTGTTGAATCCGATCCAGTTTGATGCAGAGACAACAGGCTGGGTTGATGCAAATAGCAACGTAAACGTTAAACCTTAAACAAAAAGTTTATCAATATCGTACCCGTTGGCAGGTTAAACATACGCAAGATTAATCCCGCCAACGGGTTCTTTATAGGGAATCGCATTTTCAATATACTTTTTGATGTGTAGGGGTGCTTTTTGCGTACCTTTTTCCTGGAGAATTTCTTTTGTGGAGTGTTTGCCCTGTATATTCCCGATACGCTGTTATAGCAGGGAACTGTTTTTATCCAAGTAGTCAGATATAGCCTCTTGCAATACCGATTTTAGCGAATCGCCTTTGCGGATCGCGATCAGCTTTAAGTTCTGGTGATAGGTTTCGTCCATGACAAAATTACAATGCACGGTTTTCGCTTTCTTCGGCTTTTGAGCCTCTTTTTGCCCGGCCGTGGATTGGATCAGGCTGTCTAATCCCCCGGTCAGCCCGGCCGACATACTGTTTTTTAAATCGTTCTTCTTTGCCATATGGTTACTTTATTTCTGTTAGCAGTTCGTTACATACCTTTTCGTAGTCCTCTGCCCCGGCAGATTTGGGGGCATAGTGAAAAATATCCTGCCCTTGTGTCGGGGCTTCGGCCAGCGTAATGGCGTTGCGTATATGGGTGCTGAACACTTTGCCCTGGAATGTTTCCTGTACCAGTTCCGAAACGCTCTTGTTCAGGTTCTTTCTTCCGTCGTACTGGGTTATCAGAACCCCGGCTATCGAAAGATCCGAGTTCAAACGTTGCTGCACCTTGTGGACGACCTGCATAAGTTTGGCCATTCCACGCATTGCCAGGAATTGAGCCTGAACCGGGATAATCAACCGATCCGAGGCCGTCAGTGCGTTAAGCGTGAGCAGCGACAGCGAGGGGGGACAGTCGATCAGGATATAATCGAATTTCTCCTTTTGGCCCTTGATAAGGTGGGCTAAGATAAGCTCCCGTCCGGCCTCGTTGATTAACTCCGTTTCAACGGCCGAGAGATCCAGGCAGGAGGGAACGACGCTAAGGCCGTCCTTATGCTCGTAGATCGGCAGGTCGTATTCGCCTTTCATCGCACCGTAGATCGTTTGGGGAAGCTCCGCAGAGAAGCCCAGCGATTCGGTCAGGTTGGCCTGCCCGTCAAGGTCGATCAAAAGAACCTTGTACCCTTTTTGACGTAACGCACCGCCCAGGTTGATCGTGGTTGTGGTCTTTCCTACTCCCCCCTTGTGATTCAATACGGAGATTACTTTTGCTTTGCTCATAAATTCAGTTTTTTAAATGGTTGTCATGTCCGCAACATATAGTCAAAATACTAATATACTAAAAGACTAAAAGTAGTATTTTCGTTTTTTGCGTGTTTTTTGTACCGATCGGGGAAGCGTACCGAAATAAATCCTGTTTCCGTCTTTCGGTACGTTTTGTTTCTGTACCGGAATTAATCAAAGATTAGAATAACCATAAATGTTTTTATACGTTAATCATACGTATGTATATATGTATATATTTGTTTTGAGTATCTTTGTGTGCTATGAATAAAAAATAAAAGACATGAGCACTTATTCGTATAAAAATCCGAAGTTTATAAATTCCCCTAAAGGGGTGGTTGAAGTTGTAGAAGTGATTTATGACGGCAAAGATGATCCGGCCTATTCACTGGCTATTATTAAATGGGAAAATACCTATAAATTAGGTATTCGTTGGAATATCGCTTATAGTGAATGGGACGATTACCGCAAACAGAACGGGCAAGATGAATGTATAGGTAATCCACAGTCGAGAGGTATTCCCACCTGGTTTGTTTTGCCCGATGATATGATGTTTAGTGAGAAGTTCAGCGGTGCGATGCAGAGGCTTGATGAATTAAGAAAAGGTAAATAAGTAATGGAACAGGGAGAAATCATATTATACCAGCCGGATGAAGCGGTCAGGTTGGAAGTGAGGCTGGAAGATGAAACCGTTTGGCTGACACAGGCGCAAATTGTGGATCTTTTTCAATCCAGCAAAGCAAATATAAGCGAGCATATAAAAAACATATATGATCAGAAAGAATTAGAGGAAAGTTCAACTGTTCGGGATTTCCGAACAGTTCGACAGGAAGGCAAACGGCAAGTGATGCGCAATCTGACTTATTACAATTTGGATGCGATCATATCCATTGGGTTTCGTGTCAATAGTAAAAGAGGTATTTTATTTAGGCAATGGGCGAATAAGGTTTTAAAGGACTATCTTTTAAAAGGGTATTCCATTAATAAACGTTTGTCAGAACTTGAAAGGACTGTCGCTCAACATACCGAGAAGATAGATTTTTTTGTGCGTACTGCCTTGCCCCCGGTCGAAGGCATTTTTTATAACGGCCAGATTTTCGATGCGTACAAGTTCGCTACCGATCTGGTAAAGTCGGCCAGGCGTTCGATCGTGCTTATCGACAACTATGTGGACGAAACGGTCTTGCTCATGTTGAGTAAACGCAGCGTCGGTGTCTCGGCCACCATTTACACCCAGCGTATCACGCAGCAACTCCAACTTGATCTTGACAGGCATAACAGCCAGTACCCACCTATCGACATCAGGACGTACCGGGACAGTCACGACCGTTTCCTGATCGTTGATGAAACGGACGTGTACCATATCGGAGCCTCGTTAAAGGATCTGGGGAAAAAGATGTTCGCTTTCTCAAAGCTGGATATTCCGGCGGCTGTGATTACTGACCTGTTATAATATCCTTTGTCTTATGAATGGGCTGTCGCAAAAGAAAAACCCGTTCTTGATGAACGGGTATATCCTTGACTTGGTTACGTGTTTTGATAACAGAGGCTTTACCAAGCATTACAATGCAAAGATAGTAATTATAGGTTAATTAGCGAATTTCTTTTTTGGATAGATCCGGAAATAATGCCTCCTTGAAAGAGGTGGATAAGGTGATTAAAACAATAGATAAGGAAGAACAAAAGCAAAAGGGATGAATGTGGTTATTTATTCACGTGTAAGCTCGCAGTCGGCCAGGCAATCGACCGAACGGCAGGTTGTCGATCTGGAGAGGTTCGCAGCCGGACGGGGGTACGAGGTGACGGCGGTCTTTGAGGAAAAGATAAGCGGACGAAAGGCCAATATCGAACGCCCGGTTTTAAGCCGTTGCCTGGAATACTGCACAGATCCGCAGAACCGGGTGGATATGTTGTTGCTGACCGAGATCTCACGCCTGGGGCGTTCAACCCTGGAGATCCTAAAGTCACTCGATACGCTGCACACGCATAAAATATGCGTGTATATTCAAAACCTGAACCTGGAAACGTTACGGCCGGACAAGACGGTAAACCCCTTGTCCTCTCTGATCACTACCCTGTTGGGGGAACTGGCCGCGATCGAACGCCAGGGGATCATCGACCGCCTTAATAGCGGACGGGAGTTGTACATCCAGAAAGGGGGCAGGCTGGGACGGAAGCCGGGAAGCCGGAAAACGGCCGAACAGAGGAAAGAGGAATACCGGGAGGCGATCGCCTTGTTAAAGAAAGGCTACTCGATCCGGAACGTGGCGAAGCTCACGGGAAAGGCCGTTTCGACGATACAACAAGTAAAAAAAGACTTCATTAGTAGCTGATTATCGGAACAAATATTGTATTTTTGCAACAAATACGAGTAAATGCACATAATTAAAAACGAGTATTTACACGTGTCTAAAAACGAGTATTTGCACGAAAATAATCAGAATCTAAATAAAAACGGTTATGGCAACAATGGCGGAGAAAATGGCGGCTTCACTGGAGGAATTAAGAAAGCTCCAGGAGAAAGACCGCTGTGTCGTCCTGCAAGGGACGGCCGAGATAGGGAGGACGCATTTAACCCGGCTGTTGGATAACGGCTGGTTGCAGGAAGCCTAATCCGAAGCCGTCTTTTGCGGCGGCATTTGAAAGACGTTCAAATGCACCGAATACTCGTTGTTGCTCATCTTCGGTCATGCCCGTACCGGTATCTTCAACGATAAGTTTCAGCAAACCGTTATCATAATCCGCTGCCAATGATACACTACCGTTATCCGTGAACTTGATGGCGTTTGACAACAAGTTGTTGCCGATTTGCAGGATACGTTCCTTGTCGGTCAAAACCACCGCATCGGTGTGGCTCTCCACTATCAAAGTCAGCCCCTTGTTCATGGCAATGGGCATGAACTCCGTTTCAAGAATATGCGTGATTGCGGAAATCCTGCAAGGGGAAAGGTTGGGTTGCTCCTTGCCGTTGTCCAGACGGAAGAAATCCAGCAGCGTGTTGAGCATCTCCCGCATACGCTCGGAAGATTGCCGGATATTATCCACATACATGGTGCTTTTATCCGCGCTACAACTTTTCTGCATCAGTCCGGCATAGCCTCATTTTGTCAATCGTATTTTTTCGTGGTAGAAGTAGTTTACGATGACAGGTTTGCCTTTTTCCGAGCGTCCGTATGGCAGATCGTTTATACGATACGGGAAGCCCTGCTCCTTGGCGTAATTTGAAATGTCCTGCTCCAATGCCTGCCAGTATTCAAGCCTTTTTTTATTGTAAATTTCCTCGTAAAGCGGTATGAGGTCAGGATACTTCTCACGGATATACGTCATTATCCCGCCTTTGAACTGCCCGCGTAAATTCAGGTTTTCAAGCCAGATTAAATCAGCATAATCTTTTACCTCCTCTATTATTGCCTTTACGTCTGTTATTCTGGGGAATATGGGCGAGACGAAGCATACGGTGCGGATACCTGCCTCGTATGTCTGACGCATCGCTTTCAGACGGCGTTCAATGCTTACGGCGTTGTCCATATCTGCGCAGAACTGCTCGTCGAGCGTATTGACAGACCATGACACAGTCACTTTGGGAAAACTCTTCAACAGGTCGAGATCGCGAAGGACAAGATCGGACTTTGTGCATATCATAATCTCGGCATCGCTTCCTCGCAGCTCTTCGAGCAGCCTTCGGGTACGGTGGAATTCTTCTTCATACGGATTGTAACCGTCCGTCACAGACCCTATTACAACACGTTCACCGTCGTATTTATGAGGATTCGTTATCGGCTTCCAGTTTTTTACATCTAAAAACGTACCCCACGGCTCGGTGTGCCCGGTGAACCGTTTCATGAACGATGCGTAGCAATACCTGCAGGCGTGGGGACACCCTACATAAGGGTTGACCGAATATCCTCCCACCGGCAGAGAGGATTTGGTCATTACACTCTTTACATCTATTTCCTTTATTGTATCCATATTCATTGTATTCGTCTGGTAAATTGTTCCGGCAATTCCTGAATCATTCTTTCGTCGCCCATAATCGGCAGCAAATCCTCTTTCATGAACACCGGTATGCCATGAGCCTTTGCCTGTTCTGCAATGCTAAGCACCCATTCGGGGCGCGAATATGACTTTCCTTTTCGGTTTCCGGTCTCTGTGCCTATGACAATCCAGTCAATTCCCTCGAAATCAATCTCGCCGATATCATCGAAGAGAGGTTCAAACGTGACATGGTAGTGTCGTGCTTTGATATTCTTTTTCAAATCATCAATCCTCCTTTTCTCGGAACTGCGCGTAACGGTCACGCCCATCCATACGTTCTCGTCGTCAGAGGAGAAACTGATTTTGTCAGGGCGCTTCGTCAGAAAGATATAGGCGTGCTGGGGATTGCTGCTGATCCGCTCGAAAATTTCTGCGTTCCATTCAGGCTTCCAATCGGAGAAATCGCTCATTCCTGTCATGAGCCACACATGAGGACGGGACGTATCGATGATGCGCAGTTTTCGTTCCATGTATTCAGGCACGGAAAAGTCGTCGGTAATGTGGAAACGGCGGCAGTTGTTACGGGCATAGCAGTAAGGGCATCCTATAGTGCACCCTACCACTATGTTCATGTTTTTTATCAGGGATTTAATGCAGACACTCATAACACAACTGTTTCTCCGTCCTCCGGGATAATCAGCCGGCTCATGTCGGCTTCGTGATGCGTTGCCTCATTGCGCAGAATTGCACGGGTGGTCTGGCAATGGTCGATGGCATCCATGTGTACGGCTATCAGCTTGATATGCGAAGGCAATTCGTCAAGTATCTGCATCACTTCGTTCTCGTCGGGGATGATAGGACCGTCCGTTTTGGAAAATTCGGGAAAGATTGCACCTCCGGAGTTTACCACGATATAGTCAGGATTGAACCGTTCCACGGTGTCTCGGATACATGCTTCCCATCGGCAGTCACCCATTATATAAACGGTCGGGAAGCCCTCGGCTTTTAGCACATAACCTGATACAGGTCCCATCATCTGCCCGATCTGCCCGAAACCATGATGTCCGGTCGTGCGGTAAATGGATATGCCGTCTATTGTTTTTATTTCTTCGATGGGTATCACATTTGTAAATCCGTCGTTTCTGATGGCGTCCGCGTCCTGGGGCTGAACGTAGAAAGGAATTTCTTTGGGCAAATGTGTGGGGACACTCGGCTCGTAATGGTCGATGTGATTGTGGGTCAGGAGCACCATGTCCACGCCTCCGATAATATCCTGAATAGGAATGGTGAGGTGTACCCTCGGTGTTTTATTCACACCGAGGGCCGATATCAAAGTGCCTTTGTCGGCTAAAACGGGGTCAATTAGCATGGTGTGTCCCGCATACCTGATTTTCAAGGTGGCATTGCGCACCAATTGTACTGTAGATGTCTTTTTCATGACTATATGTCTTGTTATTGATTACGGGTGCAAAGTTCGGAAGAATCCGGCGAAACATCTATGCCTGAAAAAACGGTAATTATGCCATTTTGATAAATGAAATTATTATCTTTGCAAAAACGACAAGGATATGGACGAGATAATCAACCCTGATCGACTGGTCAGCGTACCGTTCAACAAGACACGCTGCGGCGTGGATTTTTACATCAATACTGCCATAAACAAGGACATCGGACTTGTGCTGACAGAAAACAAGCGGTTTAAGACAGACTTCTTCAGCTTCTACTTTTTCCGTAAGGCAAACGGATATTTGCTACTGAACTTCCGCAAGATTGAACTGCGCGACGGCATGGTTCTCCTGCTTTCACCCCATCAGCAACAAGAGTGGCATGTAGATGAGACGGCGTTGGATTACACGTTCCTTATATTCCGCGAAGATTTCATGCGTACTTTTATCGCCGACAAGTTCTTCGTTTTTCGCCTTTTGTATTGTTACCAGACAGATACGCCGCCTTACATCAATGCCACACATGACGAAATGAAGGAATATATGCGGCTGCTCGGAAAGATTAAGTATGAGCTGATGAATCCAGTGTCCGATACGTACAATATCATTGTTTCCTTACTATATTATCTTTTGCTGATTATCAATCGTACATACGCTGCCGCCTATTGCTTGCCCGCTGAAATTGCTAAAAACAATTTCGCTTTTCGGTTCAAGGACTTGTTGGAACAGAATATCCGCACCCACCAGCGGGTGCAGGAATATGCAGACATGCTTCATGTCAGTCGCATCACACTCAATAACTCAGTAAAAGCCCAATTCGGAGTATCAGCTACCCATTTGATAAAACAACGTCTGCTTGAGGAACTGAAGAACGAATTGCTATTCTCCAACCGCACTGTCAGTGAAATGGCGGATGATTTCAATTTCTCTGATCCGAGCCATCTCATGCGCTTCTTCAAACAGCAAACAGGCAAAACATTTACTCAGTACATGACGGATTACAATAAAGGCATATACGAATAACTTCTTAATATAGTCGATAGCGGCTATCGAAATATGGTTGTTGATGTTCAGGCGTTTTTGTACTGCATGAACCATTTTACGATTTCTGGATCTTCGTGCGAGCCGAGTAAGAAAGGCTTGTCGGTATCCAGCGTCTTTATCCGTGCCATGTCGTCGGCCGACAGGGTGAAGTCTAATATGTCGAGATTCTGCTTCATGCGTTCCGGTTTCACAGACTTAGGAATAATTATGCACACTGATATTTATCGCGCCCGGACAGGTGTTCGGTGCGGAAGATGACGGCATGCAGTTCCAACCAGATGGCTACCTGCTTATGTTCCATCCCGACCTGCTGCGGAATACACCTCTCGGGCGGATAATGCGTGAATATTCGTTCTTTTCCTACGAGACAAACGAGGCATTGCACCTTAGTGTGGAAGAACGGCAAATCATCATGGATTGCTTCCACAAGATTCAATATGAATTGAACCATCCGATACACCGTCACAGCAAGAACCTCATCACAGACAGCATCAAGACGTTCCTTGATTACTGCACACGTTTCTATGACCGTCAGTTCATCACACGCGACAACCAAAACCGAGACATCCTCGCAAGATTTGAGCGGTTGCTTGACGAATACTTCCATGATGGGGCTGCTAAACGGATAGGCTTGCCCACTGTACAGTATTGTGCAGACAAGCTCTGCCTCTCGCCCAACTATTTCAGTGATTTATTGAAAAAAGAAACAGGTTCAACCGCCCTGCATTTCATTCATGACAAGTCTATTGAAATAGCCAAGACGGAACTTGCATCTACAGACGACACCGTTAATGAAATCGCCTATAATCTCGGTTTTCAGTACCCGCAACATTTTACCCGACTGTTCAAGAAAGAGGTAGGTTACACTCCGAATGAATATAGAGCGCAAGTGTCGTGAGAATTGGATTAGTACAGAATATTAGAACCCAACACCTCTCTTGCGCTTAACTTTCTTCCTTCTGCGAAGTATATCCACCATTTCCTGATTGGCTTCCGCATCAGCAGTGTTATAAGATGAGCCACTGCTTTTTAGCAATCCCCAAGAGCCGTTGAACAACTCGCTTTGTGCCGTGCCGGACGGTGCGCTTGGTGTAGCCGTTTCATATATTCCGGCTGTTATTCCCATACGTTCCCTGCATCTGTTGTGCTGCAAAGCCGCGTCAATCTTGGAATAACTGAAACGCCTGTCCACTTTGGAGCCGTTGAAATGGTAGCCATTCATGGAGAATACAACACCCTGCACCTCGCTGGTCTGCCCCTTATGCTTGAAATGTACTTCCACTCCCTGCCGTTTCAGGTTGGCGATAAGCACGTTCCAGTTGCCGCATCTGCCGACTTCCATTTTGATGATGTCGTAAAGCGCATATTTCGTCCTGTCTGGCTCTTTCAGGCGGTTGCGTTTGACATTGTCCTTTCCGCCAGCCATATGCAAGCCGTATTTCAAGGTCAATTCCTTGCAGATGCGGGTACTGCGCAGACGCTCGTGCCTGTCCGATATGGTATTGCCGTTGTTGTCTATGCGGTTGAAAGCAATATGCACGTGCGGATGCTCCTTGTCGAAATGCTGGGCGATGAAGAACTGCGTATTCTTGATTCCCATCCGTTCCATATATTCAAGCGCGATGCCTGCCATGATACGGTTCGTCAGCCGTAACTCATCCTCTTTGGAAAAACTCAACGCGATATGTCCGACAGGTTTTGTCACCTTATCGTTCATCCGTGACTGGGCATTGAAACTCATGGCGATAGTTTCCAGATTTTCCATAAACAAGCCTTCGCTTGCTACTATCTGCGTATCCTTCTTCTTGTCGATGATGTAATCCACCGCACCCTTGAAGTCGCTTCCTTTTACGATTTTCGCCATCATATCCCTATCTTGGTTATAAGTTCATGAATCCTTGCCACTGCCACCTTGCAGTCCCACCGTTCATCGTGGAAGCCTCCGGCGTTTGCCTTACGCGCAAGCTGGTTGAGATTGTTAGCCATGCCGCAGAGTTGGCGGATGTATCCGGCATGTTCCTCCGACAGCCGTTCTTTCACATGACCGTTACGGAAACATTCCCTCATGTACTCGCTTGGTGATACGCCCGCCTCATGCGATCGTGTCAGCAGGCGGAAGTAGTCGGCTGCCGTCATTTTCACTGCGATACGGTATTTCAGTTTCTCGGTTGCTGTTAATTCTTTGTATTTTCTTACCTGCCTCAAATCCGCAACTAAGCCCTTCAACGTCCTTCTTGCGTGTACACGTCCTCTCATTACTGAATTATCAGATAAATTGAGGCAGAAACACCCACTTCTGCCTACAACATCCCCTTACCCCACAATGCGACTTGAGACAATACGCAGTATCATACCCATAAGTTGTAGGCGTTATCCAAAATCAGTCTGAAAAATATCTGCGTAAGCATTGTTACAGGTATAGATATTCAGCACATACCGCCTTGATGTCCTGATCCACTTGGCTGGTACAGAGATAAACCTGAAGACAAACGCTTTTATGCGACTTGTTGCATTGAGTCCGAACCTCTTTACGTCAAGTCTTTGGATAATGGCCTTGTAGAAGTTACGGATAAGTGCTGTAAGAAGAAGGAACACAGTGTTCTCGGCCATGAAGGATTTGGGCAATCTGTCCCACCCGAAACCATTGTTCATATCATCAAAGATACGTTCCTTTCCTCCACGAAGGTTATAGAACTCGACAATTTCTCTTACGGAAGATTCATAGTCGTTAGTCAGGATACAACGGTATGTGTATTCTCCTTCCCAAAGATCCTGCACACCATCCATCCGTTTCTGTCTTTGAATCACAAGTCGGTATGCTTTACCCTTCCACTTCTCAACAAGGATAGAGTTCAATTCAAACTCAATGCCATTGATTTCCTCAGTCTTCCAGCCTCTGAGAGCAAATATGTCATTGTAGAGCGAACTGCAGCGGTTAGTGCGGATATAGAAGGACTTGCAGTGTTTCTCTATTTCCTCCACGATTTCCTCGGAACATGATCCGCAATCAGCTCTGAAACGATTGATAGTGAGCCTGTTCTGTTCAAATCTCTCAAAGAACCTCTTCAGCGTGTCCTTCTGATGAAAACGAAGGTTTTCGTTAAGCCAGATGAGCAGAGCTAAGTTTACTTAAGCTCTGCCATGGCGAGAAAACGTGCCATGAAATGGAACTTTTGTGTTACCATCGCTATTCTCAATGCCAACAATCAAGTCACCAATAACCGCCACGCCAGGGCGATAACCAGAGAACTTCTTGTATGTAGGCTTTGCATCATACTTCTCACCCTCTTTCAGTTGGTCAGATGCAAACATACAATTGAGCAGTAAAGTATTGAGAGTGTCAGCCGTGTTGAAATCGTAGTTCTTACCCGTATCTGATGTGTATGAGATGTTTTCTTGCGTCAGTTCCTTTATCGCTCTGAGGATAGTATCAGAACTACAAGTATGAAGTGTCGGATGAAGCGAGAGATGGTTCATCAAATGAGTAGTGACATCCTCAATACATGAGCCACCACAGAAGTAGATACTCATGAGAGAACGGATGATTTCGCTGTACTGATAACCTAACGATCTACACCTTAGACCGAGGGTTGAGTCGATTACAGATGACAATGTGGAGTCAAATTGCTCATCAGGTAGGGCGGAAGGATTTCGAGGAATTTGGACGACGCATAGGGTTGGGCAATAAATTGATAAAGCGTGAGCTTGATGAGTTTGTCAAAGAGAAACCATTGGTGCAAGTATTGATAGACCGTTCCTTTTTATCGGAAGAACTGAAAAAGTAATATAGGATGTCTATGGGGTACAGGTGTAAGATGCTTTCTTTCTGATGAAGGGCGGATAAAGCATTCTTCAGGAAAGTACTTCTCCTTTTCCCATACCGGTCATACCGTTAAAACTGATTGATAATTATGACGCGTATGTTGGCCGGTATGCCTATCTTTGTGGCAATGAAAACAGAGAAAGGATTGATTTTGTAAGTATTATCATGGCAAAAGAACTGATTCGTGTCCCTAGGGTGCTTGGGGAAAGCTATAATTCCGTGCTGATTGAACGGTTGTATGAGGCAGGTGGAAATGTCATGCTCGATCTGATCATATACCTGGGCAGCTATCACCTCAAAGACTTGTTCGGGACTTCCTGGTTCTCCGTAGAAGACTTCTGCCGTAAGATGGGGTATGACCGTACCAACTTGCAGCGCAAGCTGGATAGCCGGCAGCTCGCGGCCATGTTCGGAAAGAATATGCAGCCGGAATATGTATGTACCGACACGGCAGGACAGAGAATCAGCCATCCTATCGAGACGGTTTTTGAGGCGGCTCTCTATAAACTGGGATTGGAGAACCTCTGCTATCCGACCATTGGCGAGGATGGCCGTACATCCTATAATTTCGTGCAGATCTTGAAACGTTTCGACATAATGACCGATTTCAAGACGAAGAAGTCAACGAAAAGGCTGTACTCGGCAGTGGTAAGCCCGGAGATAAAGAATTTCATGTTCTCGCTCTATAACCTCTTGGAACTTCAGGATTACCGTAGCCTGCCCAGCCGTTACCGCTATTTCTATCTGGAACTTTCCAAGATGGTTTACCTGATCAAGTATAAGACCACCAAGAATGAGGCTCCTTTTTATGTGCTGACAGTCGATCAGCTGGCTAAAAAGCTCGGCATAGAGATTGCCGAACCCAAAGACCGGAAAAAGAAGGTCGCCTCGATACTGAAAAAGATGAATACTTACCTGAAATATACCAATTTCAATTTCTCTTTTGTGAAAGGCGATCATGAGAGATGGGCATATACCGTGTTGTTCTCGTTTCCTAGGCATACGCTGCACTATTTTGATGAAGGACAATATGCTGTCGTGGTGAAGAAATTCTATAAGAACCTGCTTGGGCTGTATGTCGAGATTGCCTACCCGGACACGGATATGGCTGTCAGGAGGAAGAAGATCAAAGAGGTGGAGGAAGATGCCGGACTGTATAAAGAGTTCCTTTTATGGGCAAACTCCCCGGAAAGCGTAGAAAAGAAGAAACAGATATATATCAGTGATTTCGTGGCTGTATTCGGCAGGTTTCCGGAAGGATGGGCACAGGAAGAGTTGGAGAGTGCCAATGGAACGGAAGTTGCTCCTGCTCCTGAAGAGTTCATATCTCCGGAGACGGACGGGGCGGTGAACATGGACGATCCAGCTGTGTAGAACCGTCCACGTTTCACGGTTTTTTATAGAATTAGTTGTGTAGAAGTGTCCCTATTGGGGTGATTAGATGTGTGGAGTCATCCGCTTTGCCTGTTTTAGTTGTGTAGAAGTGTCCCGTTTGTTGCTTCTAGTTGTGTAGAACCGTCCACTCCTTTTGCTTTAGTTGTGTAAAAGCGTCCGGTTTCACTTGTCAGCTGTGTAAAACCGTCCACCCGTTAATGAAGGGAATAGGTAATCCCTGTTTTTTTTATATGTCGGTATATCAGTGAAATAAAAGAGAGAAATTTTTAAATAAAAGGTATCGGCTGTGTAAAACCATCCACCAAAATACATAATAAAGACCTAAACTCCTAACCCCTTTAAATATCCCCAAAGCGATAACATAGAAATGACTGGGAAAATAAATTTTCCCTTCACATGCCCTATACGTACTTTCGGAAAAAGATTTTTCGGAAGTATGTGTTGATTTTCACGCTTTTTTATATGATTGGAAGGCGGTTCTGTTCATCTTCTGTATCCGAATTAGTTTTTCAGGGCGTTCCCTTCTGACCGGGCTATTCGTTGCAAGTCCTCGTTACCCTCCAGGCTTTTCCCTGCTATCCCTAACGCTCTACGCTCCGGCTATGCCGGAAGAGAGGTATGATGATTTTTTCCTGAACTGATAGGAACATTGCGAAGGTAGGCGTGGCCGGAACGCCCGATATTGAAAAGCCAAATCTCCATCCTCCCATTCCGGGAGGTAGTATTTACCAGTTCAATCCCGTTCTGATCCGTCTTTCCCGCTTTCTCTTCAATGCACTGTTCCCAATCAGTTGAGGAAAAATTTATGGTTGGGGCGACAAGCGATGTTTGCGAGTATTAATCTTTTAATTTTTGGCAGTATGAAAACGAAGAGAACCGTATTTGAAGTGAATGACGTTTATCGGGTGATGGAAAACAGCGAGTTGATTTATACCTTGACGAACAGTGAGAAACTGAAACGTGAAGAATATAAGTATGAACAGATGGAAATAGAAGGATTGTGCTTGTCTGATGTACTGGAAACACTAACACCCAGCCGTAAAAAAGTCGCTTATGCGGCGATTGAGCTATATAAACGGCTGAAAGAAGGGCAAGTTGAAAGTCCTGCGCTTTTATCCAGCAATAATGTTTATAAAATGATGCATCCTGTTTTGTGCGATATAGCTACTGAAGAGATGTGGGTGCTGTTGCTGAACAGTTCGTCCAAACTCATCCGTAAAGTCCGTATCTCATGCGGCGGGATAAATACCGCCCCTGTGGATATACGGGTTATCATGAAGCAGGCATTGTATTATAACGCCGTATCTTTTATCATGGTACATAACCACCCATCAGGAGCACGCAAGCCCAGCAGTGCGGATGACCGCTTGACGGAAGCAGTTAAAAAAGCCGCTGAAACATTAGACATCCGTTTGGTTGACCATGTGATTGTGGCAGGCAATAACTATTATAGCTATGCGGACGAGGGAAGATTGCAAAATAGGTAAGGTGGACGGGAGAAATCCCGTCTGCCCGGGATTTCGGCTTCGGGGTTCTTTTTTGGCAGTCACCCCAAAAAAGAACCAAAAAAATGCTTCCCGGACTATCGGATGCGACATCGTAAAATACGCAAAGACGTGGCTTTTCAGAATAAATACATATCTTCGCGCCAAAGGTGATCGGAATGAATGTATTTTCTACTTTTGATACAGGCGTTATGGTGGCTCTCTTACTGGGCATTGAGTTTCTTAGAAGTGATATCCGAACGATTCTCTATTGTAAAAGGAATGATCCCAGGATTCTTAAGAGTTGCTTATATACGCTGCTTATATTATTGACCAGCCTTTATTCTATTGTGGCCGGAGCCATGCTTCATCCGGAACCCGTACCTGTTTATGAGTTGATACCCGGTTTTCAATATGGGGTTTATGGCTTTTCTTTTTCGTTTATATTGCTCGCTGTTGCATGTCTTTATCGTAAAACATTACCTTTTGTCCTTTTGGGCTACGCTATGATATATGTGATCGGTGTATTGATACCACTACTTAGGTATGTAGTGTCTATGATGGATTATTTCACTCGCACAAGGGTATAGCAGGTTAATTTCTTGATTGTATCGGATTGCCCTTTCTGTGGGCTGCCTCCCCCGGCTTCTTTCCTCCGATCCGAGTCCGGCTTTTTGCTCGGCAAAGGTTTCGGGATTCCGCAAATGGCAAGTTACGGCCATGCGCCTTTACTGTATGGAAAATAACGATGAAGAAGTGTCTTCCCGACATTTTCCATAAGTGAAACTTGGCTTATTGCTTGCAATCCAGACCTTGATATGCCGAAAAAAGGCTCAGAACTCAGATGGGGAATGACATCAAAAAAAAGGTCGGCTGACCAAAGACCTTCCCGATACAAAAAATGAAAAGGTCTTGAATCTAGCTGAAGAATAAATCAGATGTTCAACTTAAATAATGCTAATATGGAAAATTTGATTACACAAATCAACAAAGAGAGATTGGTTAATAGCGACACAGCTCTTATGATGAAGGAATTATACTATTACGTGCCTTGTGAGTATTGGTATGACAAACAGGATAGGCTACGCACCGATATTGAGGGAAGGAATACCCCGATGTATATGTGCGAGTGCCCGACACTGGCAGCATGTATCCAATGGATGATACAGACTCGTGAATATACGTTTCAAACAGAACAAAACGTGGCGGTCTGGCATGTGGTTGTGAGGGCTGGAGATTATGTGTTGTATGACTCCGAAAGTAATGCGGACGCTTTTTGTTGTTTGGAAGAAGCATTGGAAAAAGCGGTACAGGAGTGCATGGAGTTATTGTATTAAAATTAAAAAAAATCAGTCCCCGTGAAGGGGACTTTCCTATAATCTTGCTGAGAGGTGGAATTGCAGACGATCTTTGAGAATCATCTTTGAAGGATGGGCAGAGGTTTATTCGTTATTTGTTATTTTTGTTCTCGGATTTCAGCGCAATTCCATTCCTTCTTAATAGGCGATATACTGTTCCGCTACTGCCTATGTTTAATATTTTCTGTATCTCCCTTACCGGCGTTCCGGATTCATAGAGTTGGATGCAGCTTTTCTGCTTGGCGATGTTGTTTTTGTTGATAAGTGTCTTTCTGCCGAATTTGACACCTTTTTCCTTGGCGATTCTTCTGCCTTCTTGGGTTCTCTCATAGATAAGGTCTCTTTCAAACTGAGCGAAAGCACCGAGAATGTTGTTCATCAGTTGGCCGATTGCGCCTTCCGTACTGATGTTGTCTTGCAGTGAGGTGAATTGGATGCCCCTATTCTTGAAATCTTCCAATAGCGTAAGGATATTCTTCAGCGAACGGCCAAGCCGGTCCAGCTTATATACGACAAGTGTGTCGCCTTCCCGGAGAAAGCTCAGGCAGGCATCCAGTTCCGGGCGGTTTTGTTGACGTCCGGTCATTTTCTCAGAGAAGATTTTCTCGCATCCGGCAGCCTTCAACGCTTCCAGTTGCATATCCAGATGTTGTTCCTTGGTGGAAACACGGGCATATCCTATTTTCATCCTGTTTTCGTATTTAAATGTGTAATGAAGGTTTTAATTCTTCACTTTTTCAAATATGAAGACATTAATTCTTCATATTCCTCACGGCTGTATTGGTTGAACCCCTTTTGCTTCATTGCCAAAAGAAGCCTTTCCAGTTCTCCGATAGTCACTACCTGTTTGCCGATAACGGTAAATTGTTCCCATTCTCCCTTTTCGTTGAGCAGGTATTCCCGGTGTGCAAAACAGTAAAGAGAACCATCGATGTCATTCCGTTTCTGCCATTGACGCAGGTGCTTCAAACTGGTGAAATCACGGGTGACAGTACGTGGAATGGGAACCAATACGTCAATTTCCATCTTGAATTTTATATTCTCTTCCGCTTCTCGCATGGGTGATTAGCTTATTTCATAATACATCAATTATCGTATGGGCAGGAAGTTCCAGTTTGGAGAAAGCAAACATTTTCTTGCCCAAATCCTTTAGCGATGCCCCAATATGATATACTTCCGTATTATCAATGATTAAGAAGCGGTCATGACTACTTTTGTAGGTTCTAGCTTCAATGGGAGGATATTGGTCATTGTGTTTGTTTAAATCAAGTTGGAGCTGTGCGTTTATTTTGTGTATAAATAGTAGCTGATACTCCACTGTTTCGTTTGCTCAACATGAGTAACACGGATTCATCTACATAGTTGTCGATAAGCACAAGTGAGCATTTGGCAGACTTTATTAAATCTGTAGCAAACTTATACGCATCGAATATCTGACCGTCAAAGAATATACCTTCCACCGGAGGCAATGAGGTGCGTACAAAGAAGTCTATCTTTGCATCATGTTCAGCAATGGTTTTCTCTATTTGGAAGAATCTATTGTTCATTCTATATTCCATGTCATTGAGCCGTTGGTTTATAGAATAACCTTTCAATAAATATTCTTTTAAAATTTTATTTGCCCATTGCCTGAATTGCGTACCTCTTACGCTTTTAACTCTGTATCCAACTGAAATTATTACGTCTAGACTAAAGAACTTGACAGGCTTATCGGAATTAGCAATGTGCAAAAAATGCACATTGCTTTTCTCTTCCAATTCCTTTTCCTTAAAAACATTATTTATATGTTTGGTAATAACGGTTCTGTCACGTTGAAAAAGTTCTGCTATCTGCGCTTGTGTGAGCCAAACGGTTTCATCTTCTAAACGTACTTCCAACCTTACAGCTTCATCCGGTTGGTATAGTATGATTTCTCCTTGCTTCTCCATTATATGTTTCGCTTTTATTATATTGTTGCAAATGTACGAAAAAGAAACGTTATAAAGTCTGTTTTTTCCGTAAGTATTACCTTAAAAATTTGTTCCCTTTTTATTTTAATAAAACAGAAACATTCTGCTGTTTTAAAAATCAGTTATCTGTTTGCTATTCATAGTTAGGGTATCAAATAACTAAAATTCAAATGGAAACGCAAATCTATATTTTATGCAGATTTGTTTGTTAGAAGCGGAGAAAAGGACACAAGACATGATAAGAATCATAGGTCGGGGAGCGCCGCACGGCAAGGGGGGCACTAGCCTCCCGACGAGTGCAGCCGTTGGCCGGGTTATCGGTGAAAATGGAAAAAAGTTGGCTTTTCTTTTGGTATTGTTATAACTTTGTCTATATTTGTGTTGTGATAATCAATTTTAAAGTTATAACATTATGGTAACAAACATTATTCAGATTGGAAACAGCAAGGGGATAATACTTCCTTCCGAGATATTGAAACAGTTGCGTTTGTCCTTGAAATCGGCTGTGAGCATTTCTTTGGACGGGAACAATATTGTGATAAAGGCACAACCACGGCAGGGATGGGCGGAAGCTGCCAAACGTGCCCATGAGAATGGGGATGATGAGTTGCTTATCCCTGATGTGTTTGAGGATGAAAAGTTTGAGGATTGGACATGGTAGAACAGTATGGAGTGTATTGGGTAGAGTTAGACCCTACCCGTGGGGGTGAAATGGCAAAGACACGGCCATGTGTTGTTGTAACTCCTTCAGATTTGAATATGTACCTTACAATAGTAGTCATTGCTCCGATAACCTCCACCATAAGGAACTATCCTTACCGGGTTCTGTGTTCTGTAGCCGGGCGTGATGGGGAGATAGCCACGGATCAGATTCGCACGGTGGACAAAAGCCGGCTGAAAAGAAAGATTGGAGATTTGAATTTCAGTGAGATAAAAAGACTGAAGGAAGTGTTTCATCAAATGTTCTGTGAATAATGGAAAGTGTGCAAATAACAGGTTATGTAGCGTATTCAAAAAAGATATTATGAAGCCAACTACTTATATTAATTGGGACGGTCTGAAAGACATTCCATTCTTCTACTGCGATACAAAGGAAGATGAAGAAAACAAGGATTTCGACATCTATTACCAGGGCAAGCTGGTGTTGCATGACTACAACCATTGCGGACACTACCTTTACACTGCTGCGCTGCTGTTCAGTAAAATCAGAAACATTACAGCCGACTGGGTGAACCTGCATAACCTTTGGATTCTGCGTGATTGCGTGCGCGAGAATTACAATCACGGCATAGGAGTGGACGACCTTATTTTCGGAGAGAATTTCGATGGCAAGAACCTCGATACACTCACACCGCTTACCAAGAAACGCTTTGATTATTTGTGTAAGCGGATTAAGGAACTTGACCCATACGCAACAATTTAACACTTCATTGGGCGAAGGCAGGGCTTGCTGCGGATGCCAGACTTTAAATAATCCATTGGATTAATTATCTTTGCACGCTAATTTTCAAATTATAAAGAAATGACTAAATCGGAAATCGTAAAGGAAATATCTGCCAGAACCGGCATCGACGGCAAAGCGGTGCTTGCTGTTTTGGAAGGATTCATGAACGAGGTAAAGACTTCGTTGGGTAAGGAGGAAAATGTCTATCTTCGTGGATTCGGTAGTTTCATAGTGAAGAAGAGAGCGCAAAAGACAGCTCGGAATATCTCTAAGAATACTACTATGATTATTCCGGCTCATAACATACCGGCATTTAAACCGTCTGACGAATTTTTGAAAATGGTAAAACAACAGAACGCATAATAGGTAAACACAATGAAAGATCAGTTACGATTATTGAGAGACTGTATCAATAATGATCGTCCGGCAGTTGTCTTTCAGGGAGACGATTTTTGCGCTCCTGAGATTTTGGAAGCAGCAAAAGAAATTTATCGTAAACATGGTTGTTCCGAAGAATTTCTTTTTGACTGGCAGCTGCTTATCAATGAGGTGAAGGCTTACCAGTTAGAAAGTCCGGCAACTGTCAAATTGCCGAAACTCTCCCCGACAGAAACGGAACTGGTGCGGGAAGAGATGACTAAACGCTAAAAAATATTCTCGTTTAATACGCACCTTTTATTCTTCAGGCAGCGTATTGAACGGGATGGGATTAAAATGTTGGCGAACCTGCTTTTTTCGAAAGTTCCTGCCAATAGTTGAAGTCACTCGGTGAAAGATGCTCTTGCATCCAGTCACGCATACCAATATCGTTTCTTTCGTTCACATATCTCGTAAACGGAATCATTGTCTTACATGCTTCAAATCCAAGCATTCTCATATGGCGTGAAATGTTGGGAGGAAGACCTTCCAACCACTCTTTATAATACATTATCAATCTGTTTTCTTGGATTGGAACCGCTTGTTGGTGGTAAATATAGCTGGCGTTTCCGATTCTAATATCTCTGGCCTTATTTTCCCGTTCTTCTTCAGGTAGCCGACTTAAATATTCAGCTTGTGCTATTCTGCATTTGGAGTTTGGATGTTCCATGGTATTTTATATAATTAAGACTCTTCAATGATACGGTTCATCAAATCACATATTTTTTGGCAGCTATGACGGTCTGCGCAAGCAGGATAGGGGCATTTCTCAAAGGATGCCTGATTATCCGTAACTATGAAACCTCCGGAACGACGTACATAACTTACCGGATGAAAATAAATATCTTCCTTTTTCGGCCTATAAGTACATAGTCTTATAAGGCTGTTCAGCTCTTTGCAAATTTGCTCACATTTTTCTTTGGGATAATGTGGCAAATCACTGAATGCTTCGTAGGGGACAAAGGCAAATGCTTTGTCATCCCACATGACAGGTGTGTAATTCTGTACCATTTGTTATTTGGAATAAGGATGGCTGGCAGATTCCGTATTTCTGTATCAGTTAGGTAATCCGTCACTATTTAAGTGCGCCTGGGCAAACTCCCGGAGGTTCGTTTCGGCAATGCACTTTTCATAAATCTCATCCAATACTTCTTGCATATTTTCTACTTTATTGAATTTTAAGGGGCTGCCGTTTGTTGCGGCTTGCCTTTCCAGTTGTTCGATGATACTGGGAAATATCCCACGCAATAAACCGACGGTAGCTACGGCTGTAGCTGGTTCTACCTCTATTGTAATCTTTTTCTTTTCCATATCGTTGTATTATGTTATCAAAAGTAATAATTATTAGGATATTGGTAAGCATTTCTTCTGAAAAACTTTTTAAAGATATTGTTTTAAGATGACATACTGTGTTTTTGCGTTCACGCAGTATTCTTTCCCACCCTCCCCTTCATCGGAATGACTGTTCTCATTTCCGGTTTACCCGTAGTCATCCGCTATGCGGCTGATTATGGGCAAACCAGAAAAGAGAAGTTCCAAACGTGGGCGGGATTGCAATGGTCATCATCCGGAGCTTCGGCATTGCCGAAACAACCTCCTTCTTCCGTATTGCAGCCCCGTCCTTTTACCGTTTGTCCCGGCAGTCCGTTGCTAACCCGTTCCCCCCTGCCACTTGTGGCAGGGAGATAGGAATACGGTTTTGCAGGCAAAACCGTATGGCTTGTTTTACTTTCCGTACTGCCCTTTTCCTAGTTTTCTGCCTCCCTTAATGTGCGTTTTTCATAGCCCCATCTGAGATCCTTTGTTTTTGAACGGCAAATTTATTTCGGTGGATGGATACGAAAGAGTTCCGGTCTTCGCCCTTTGTCCCGAAAAAAATAACGCCGGACGGCTTCGCTGTCCCCAACATTTTTTGTCGTCCAAAACTTTTCTTAATCCCTCCTTCCTTATTGTTGTGTGCCGTAAAAAAAAGGCTCATAAACTCAGATGGGGCATGAAAGCTCAAAAAAAAAGTCGGCAGAAAGAAAAGGCCATCCCGGAAAGGGGTTTTAAAAAAAGGTCTTTAAATCTAGCTGAAGCATAAAATTAGAAGTTTAACAATCCCAAAAAACAACGAGTTATGTCACGAGTACACTATTTAGAAGGAGATTATGAACAGTTAGTTATTAATGAAACGATAGACGGTCTTTTTTCCAGTTATCGTATAGACCGCAATTCATTGCCAAAAGGATTTTTCCTTTATGAGATTAGATGGGATGACAGCTTATCTTCATTGGCAGAGATTAGCCCCTCTGTGGTGGTGAATCATGCAGGTTCATTCATTACAAAGTCACCCCTTGAATTTGATGCAAACAATAGCATACGGATAACCTATACCAATTTTATCGAGTTCTGCCAGTTTGGTGAGTGGGCTTATGAGAAACTGGCTGTATTGGATTGTAATTCCGGTAATGTTGCGGTGATAAGCCCAGACAGGAGATTGCAGACCACTGAAGAGATTGAGATTTTTTTGAGTGGGCATTGTGGCTATCATCTGAGTGAGATTAATTGGATGGTGATGAAAGGCGATGTGCTGTTTTTGAACGAGAACGATTTTTAATGAGTATAACCGTAACTGCCTCTTGGAATGGGGCAATTACATAAAATATTATAAGTATGAAGTGGATAGATAAGATGGTAGAACGCATTACCCGAAAAGAAACTGCTTTAAATGACCACTTTTGTGTAAATCGGCATACGGTTGTATGTCAGAGTGGTATGACTGATTATGTTTCTGTAACGATTGATAATACCGATGGTTTTGATTTCGATTTTTGGACAAAACAACTTTGTTTTGAGAAGGACTGTAAATATCGCTCGGAGATAAAAGCGGCTTTTGATAAAATCTATGGCACAAGGAATATAGAATGTTGTGAATAATGAAGTCAGAAAAGTATGATACCAAAGGAGATAATGAAACTTTATGAAAAGCTTGCTTTCAGTCGGGGATATGAAGAAGCCTTTCGGGATTTTTTGGATGTTTGTCTTTACTATTTGTCTGTCGGGATGTTGGCGGAGGATTATCGTAGAGTGGAAAAAAGATATAAGCCATATGAAATGGAACTTTTTGTTCAAATGTTTTATAGGGTGTCTGAATATTCGGAAGGATTTTGCGATGTCTTGGGAGATATGTTCATGGAGTGTGTCAGTCATGGGAATAACGGACAGTTCTTTACCCCGATACACGTTGCTGATTTGATGGCATGTATGGGGGGAAATAGGCTGAAACCTAAACAGTCGGTCTGTGATTCGTGCTGTGGTTCCGGCAGGATGCTACTTTCCGCTGTAAAAAAATGTGCGGAAGAGAATGATGGAGGAAGGCTTTTTTGTTATGGCTCGGATATAGATTTGATTTGTGTAAAGATGACCGTTGTCAATCTGATGATGAATAGCGTACCCGGTGAAGTCGCATGGATGAATACATTGACAATGCAGCATTGGAGAAGTTATCATATAGATTTACAGCTGATAGCCGGAGTATGGTTGCCTATTTTAAAGATAACGGAAGCAGGTGACACTTCTTTTATTAGGAAACTTGAAAATGCAATGGAGGATAATTCTGAATTGAAGAGGTCGATTCAGAGCAACGCAAGGGCTACGCAGCTGACTTTTGATTTTTGACAAGATAAATATGTAAAAAGGATTTTGGTATGAAAGCAATAAGAACAAAAGAGGTGAATGAGAACGTCAAAGCGGCGAACAGTTGTTTGCGTAAAGCGAAATGGCAGGCTAAGGAATTGGCTGTTTTTACAGGTGAAGTAGTGCGTCTGATGGATAAGGAAGGGCATTCTCTACAAGGGTTCTTTAATCGGGTGGAGTTTGTTCTGGTGGACGGCACTATTAAATTCCGTGTAGTTATAAATCCTATTCTTGAATGTGAGAACTGTATAATGGCTTCTTGCCATGAAGACTATCTTTATGAGGTGGTCTCGGTGGAAAAGTTTACCTATAAAAATTATAGGTATCATTTGTAATGATATTGTATTTTAATGATTATAAACTGATTTATATTATAACAATGATGGGCAAAATTAATAATATTCCCGTTTTGAATGAAGATGTTATTCGTTTGGTTGTACTCAATGAGGAAATTATTGGGTATATCTATCCACGAAGGACTTCTTATGTGGTGGCATTGGAGATAAAGCCGGGACGTACTACCTCTTTGGCTACATCTGTCAATAAACAATGCATGGTTTTGTTGAGTGATAAGGTTCGTTTGGCCACGGAACAGGATTTCGATGATTTTCATATATGCTTTGATGGTTTCAGAAATAACACTATGTATTGTTATAATCAGGGAACGGAACCTATATACCTTCAATGAAGCACATTCTCCCTTCTTTTGGATTAGGGAAGGGAGGGTATTTTGCTGTCCGCTACTTTTTGGCAAGCACCCCAAAAAAGTAGCAAAAAACGCTTGGAGTTACTGGTAATCCCATTAATTTGCGTTCACGCAGTATTCTTTCCCACCCTCCCCTTCATCGGAATGACTGTTCTCATTCCCGGTTTACCCGTAATCATCCGCTATGCGGCTGATTATGGGTAAACCGGAAAAGAGAAGTTCCAAACGTGGGCGGGATTGCAATGGTCATCATCCGGAGCTTCGGCATTGCCGAAACAACCTCCT
>NZ_JADPLO010000072.1:0-27598 GCF_015667765.1 Bacteroides sp. 1001302B_160321_D4
CTCAAAATCCGATTCAATTAGGAGAGGTAATAACCATAAGGAACAACAATTTATTCAATAGTGAAGAATTATTAAAAAAATCGGGAATACTTATGAAAGCTAATTCCTATTTTGAAGAATGTGATTCTATCTCGAATTTAGATTATTCTAAAAGGCTTTTATTAGCAACACTTTCTATGTGTATGTTCCAATCAAAAGATCAAAATTGTATTGTTCTATTTCAGCCTCCAGTTTTATTTACTGCGGAAGATTCTATTCGGATAACTCGTAGTCAGGAGATAGCGAATAATAGCTTAAAGGAATTATTTTCTAAATATAAGAAAGAGCATCCTGATATAATGAGTGAAGTGCAATGCAAGTCCTTTATTGATTATAGTATATATAGCCCTAATCAAAGACATAGATACTATATGAGTGGGGAGAAAATAGAAGATATTCAAGTCTTTCCACATGATATTAGTAAATATATGTTCAATTCAGATTCTCTTTTTGTCTATTCAATTCCGATTATAGCAATAGATAGTGGTAATTATGGAATGTATAAAGAGGGAGAGGAAAAGTATAAGCAAGAAAGAAAAGAATTTTGGGACGCATATCCCTATTGCAAAGCTTTAATTATCCAAAAACAAGATAGAGGTTTTATTCGTCTGTATTGTTTATTTGGCGAGTGTGGAATATTGAATAGTGATGACTATATTAAGAAATTGAAAGATATTATATGGTATAAGGATAATGATACATAGAATGGAGGAAATCATAAAGGATACACAAATGTTAAATGATAGATATGATGAAGCGATATGATTATTTAATAATAGGTTGTGGACTATATGGTTCTGTTATCGCCGAACAGTTAACACGAAGTTCACGTTCATGCTTGGTTATAGATAAACGTAGCCATGTTGGGGGGAATGTATATACTGAAAAAGTCAGGGATATTATCGTTCATAAATATGGTGCTCATATCTTTCATACAAATAATAAAACTGTTTGGGATTATATTAATTCATTTTCAGAATTTAATAGATACACAAATTCTCCATTGGCTAATTATAAAGGTGAACTTTATAGCCTGCCTTTTAATATGAATACATTTTATCAAATATGGGGAGTGACTACACCGATAGACGCTTTAGCAAAAATTGAATTTCAAAGACAGGAGTCTGGTGTTATCGAACCTAAAAATCTGGAAGAGCAAGCGATATCGTTAGTGGGGAAAGATATTTATGAAAAATTGATTAAAGGGTATACAGAAAAACAGTGGGGAAGACCAGCGACTGAACTACCAGCTTTTATCATCCAACGATTGCCAATACGCTTCACTTTTGATAATAATTATTTTAATGACAGGTATCAGGGAATACCGATTGGGGGATATACTCCAATCATTGAGAGAATGTTAAGACGGAGCGATGTGCTGTTGGAAGTTGATTACTTATCTAATAAGAAGTACTTTGATAATGTAGCAGATAGAATAATATATACAGGAGAAATTGATCGCTATTTTGACTACTGCTATGGTACTTTGGAATACCGAAGTTTGAAGTTTGAGACTTGTTTATTAGAGAATTCGCCTAATTTTCAAGGAAATGCAGTGGTAAATTACACGGATTCAGTTACTCCTTACACTCGTATTATAGAACATAAGCATTTTGAGTTTGGGCAGCAACCATATACTGTGATAACGAAAGAATATCCTTTCGAATGCCAGATGGGAGCAGAGCCTTACTACCCTATAAATAGTGACGCAAATATGATACTATATAATAAGTATCGTGAATTAGCCCAGCAACAGGATAGTGTATATTTTGGAGGACGGTTGGCGGAATATAAATATTATAATATGGATGTAATAATAGAACGAGCATTAGCATTAATTTCACAGATAAATCATAAAAATCATATGTACTGAAAGGTATATTTTACTGATATTATACTAATCTGTTGAATTTATTGTAGATTTTTATTCAAAAAAAGTTATAGACCAAATGAGGAAGAAAGAATATTTCATATTAATTTTTATTTGTGTTTGCACTTTATCCTGTGTAGCTCAACCAGTCTCTAAATGCTATAGTGATGTATATAATTTACATTTTTCGATAGGTACTAATTCTTCGACTGAATATCCATGGATACAGAATGCAGCATATCTTGGTTGTGCAGTACCTTATCTGATCGAGGAATCAGGGAGAAGGTTATTAGCGGAAAAATATTTTAAAGGATTTCAATCTGACCGTCTTCGTACAGAAATAGAACAACGGATTGTGCTTCCTAATAATAATGAGAAGGAAGGACAGGTGATATTTGAAAGCAAAGGAGAGAATCTTGAAAATATCTTTATTATATTAGATGGGATAAATAGTGAAGAAAAATATATATTTTCAGATACTGTGAAAGTTACTTCGGGACATTTACTAAACAAGGTATCGAAGAAAATACCATTGATTGGAGTTAACCTATTGAATATAAGGATTCGGGCTGAAGGAAAAATTAATAAGGAAGCATATATCGCATATTCTAAATTGGATATTATGATTGGCAATAAAAATATAAATGAATACCCTTTGATCCTTCCGAAGTTACCAACTAATAAGAATATCAATTTTATTCCTTTGAATACTGATTACGAATTTGGAGAAATAGATATAATGAAAAATGGAAAGATTATAGCCATAGGAGAATCCGTACATGGAAATAGTTCTGTTCGTAATCTTGCTTATCGATTAATTATGGAAAGTGTAAAGAAACGAGGGTACAAGCTAGTCCTTTGGGAAATGCCTATGGAAATGTCTCTTGTTTACAATAGGTATGTGACGGATAGTAAGTTCATGCTTGATTCTATTGAAACAGCGTTTATTGATATCCAAAGTCTAAATTTTATAAATGAATTGAGATTACATAATTTTAGTAAAACGGCAAAAGAGAAGGTGTGTTTATTAGGTATAGACTATAATAGTACGTGGAAAGCAGATCAAAATTCAGCAATGGATATTTTCGATTTTATAATGCATTTAAATAAGAAACAAAAGATATATGAAGTTAATATGTTATTAAGTTTGCTGATGGAAAAAGATTGGAATAAAGCAATTGACTATCTTAAATCCCACAAAACTAAAATTCGAAATTTGCTTACAGAGGATGAGATAGAGTGCATATTACATATTCTAACTCTTTCTCTGAAAATGGGAACAGAGAGAGTAAATCGATTTGTAGGTCGCGATTCAGTAATGTTTGTGAATACGAAATTTTTATTAGAATATTTTTCAGTTCCTGTTGCTATGAAGAGTATTGTTTATGCACATAATGTACATGTCAATCCGGTTTCAACATTTCCTGCTGTACATTGTGATCCTTTTGGCATGTATATGAAGAAACAATATTCGAATGATTACATCCCTTTACTGATATTAATAGGTAAAGGTAGTGCAACTGTGTATGATTGGCAGTATAATGAAAAAGAAAAAGATTTGCAACATCCTCCTGTTGGAAGTATTGAACTTTTCTTAAATCAGCAAGAAAGTAATGTATGCTATTTCCCTATGTCGACTTTTTTTAATAAAATAGTACTATCTAGATATAAAGGAGATAAGCATACTATACAGGAGTTTTATCCATACAATTTATATCAACGTTATAAAGGGATGCTTTTTATCAAAGAGGAGTATGAAAATGAGAATATTAAAAAGGAGATAAAATCTGTTGATGAAATTAGAGCGACTTTATCAATAAGAAACAAGCGAAGACTAAAATTTTTAGAAAGTATAAATGATCATCAATAATTTTAAGTGATATGTAGGTACATGAAAAGTGACGTCGGTTGAACACCTTATTTGCATAATACATTATTAATTTTTCTTGGTTTCAAAACACAATTAAAGGATTAACTATACCTTTGCACTATCTTTTATAAAACACGTATTGTTATGGAACAGCATCCGATAAAAATTAATAAAGTGCAGATACGCAATCTGCAAATAGAAGATTATGTACAGTTATCCCAATCGTTTACCCGCGTTTATTCTGACGGTAGCGATATATTTTGGACTCGTGAGCAGATTCAGAAGTTGATTAAAATCTTTCCGGAGGGTCAGATCGTCACAGTCGTTGACGATAAAATAGTTGGTTGTGCTCTTTCTATTATTGTTGATTATGATAAAGTAAAGAACGACCATACGTATGCACAGGTTACGGGTAAGGAAACATTCAATACACATAATCCCAAAGGAAATATCCTGTATGGCATTGAAGTATTCATCCACCCGGGCTATCGTGGTTTGCGTCTCGCACGTCGTATGTATGAATATCGTAAGGAGCTTTGCGAAACATTGAATCTGAAAGCGATCATGTTTGGCGGACGTATCCCGAATTATCATAAATATGCTGACAAAATGCGTCCGAAAGAATATATAGAACGGGTACGTCAACGCGAGATTTATGATCCGGTACTTACTTTCCAGTTGTCGAATGATTTTCACGTTCGTAAGGTAATGACTAATTATCTGCCAAATGATGAAGAATCAAAACATTATGCTTGTTTGCTCCAGTGGGATAATATCTATTATCAGCCACCTACACAGGAATATATCAGTCCCAAAACTACGGTTCGTGTAGGCTTAGTTCAATGGCAGATGCGTAGTTATAAAACGTTGGATGACCTGTTCGAACAAGTAGAATTCTTTGTGGACGCAGTATCCGATTATAAAAGTGATTTTGTTCTTTTCCCGGAATATTTCAATGCTCCTTTGATGTCGAAGTATAACGATAAGGGGGAATCGCAAGCCATTCGCGGATTGGCAAAATATACGGATGAAATTCGGGAACGGTTTATGAATCTGGCTATTAGCTATAATATTAACATTATAACCGGAAGTATGCCATACGTAAAAGAGGATGGGCTACTTTATAATGTAGGTTTCCTTTGTCGGCGGGATGGAACCTACGAAATGTATGAAAAATTACACGTCACTCCCGATGAAATAAAAAGTTGGGGACTTAATGGTGGTAAACTTCTGAATACTTTTGACACGGACTGTGCAAAGATTGGAGTTTTGATTTGCTATGATGTCGAGTTCCCCGAACTTTCCCGCCTGATGGCAGATCAGGGAATGCAGATATTATTTGTTCCTTTCCTGACAGATACCCAGAATGCCTATTCTCGTGTTCGTGTTTGTGCGCAGGCACGTGCCATCGAGAATGAATGTTTTGTGGTCATTGCCGGAAGTGTCGGAAATCTTCCCCGTGTGCACAATATGGATATTCAATATGCACAATCGGGGGTATTTACTCCATGCGACTTTGCTTTTCCAACGGACGGAAAGAGGGCGGAGGCAACTCCTAACACCGAAATGATTTTGGTATCGGATGTTGATCTGGATTTGCTGAACGAGCTGCATACTTATGGTAGTGTACGCAACTTGAAAGACCGCAGGAATGACCTGTATGAGGTGAGATACAAGAAATAAAAAGAGTGACGCTATGCTGTCCGGATAGCGTCACTATATGCCTTGGATAGCGTCACTATCCGGGGCATATAGTGACGCCCTTTTGATAGAATACTTTTCTATTTGGAAGACGTGCCACTCTCCAATATACTAACGATAGAAAATAGCGTAAAGCAAATAGCTCCGAGACCTACCAAAACACGTGCCGGAATAAAATAATCAGCATGTGTAGTAGCAAGCTCGAATACAAAAGCCGCCAGGAACAGACAAGCCAATGCCGTTAATACCGGAATCATAGGAATACGGTTGGCCAATTTGAATTCTTGCCTCCATATCTTAGCCAGCAGGATTACTTTGCTGGAAATACTGTAACATACCAACCCCAACCCGAGCATAATATATCCGGTGGTACCGTTTGCACTTCCGGAATCTGCCAAAATCACGAATAATCCCCATACAAAAGAGATAGATCCCATTAATAAAACCAGTTTCGGCCATTTGTTCCGTTCTTTTTCTGAATAATCATTACGTATCTGACGTGCTATGGTAGCTACCAGCGCAATCAAACTGGTGCAAATACATGCCAGACCGACCATTACATGCCCCACGACAAAATAAGCAGGATGAGAATGACTGTTGCCTAATAATACAAATGCCCATATCCATGCGATCAGCGAAACGATGATGGCAACAATGACCAATGCCCGTCTCTGATTAAGGGAAAAAGCTCCTTCCGGAACTTCATTACTTGTCGTTTTTGAATTTCTCGGAATTAAAGAGAATCGGGTAGAAGAGGTGGCGGCGGTAGCTACACAAGTGGTAATAAATCCAACGCCGGTGATAACGTGTCCTGCAACAAATGCAGAGGTGGAAGTGGCATTACTGAAAATGCAGATACCTCCAATAATAGTAATGATGGCTGCCAGATAGCCTATAATCGGCAAAACGTATTTGGCCGATTTATTATAAGTATGTATGATTTGCCGGATGATAGTGGCAGCCGTGCAAAACAGTGCAATGCATATCATACCGAGTGAAAACACAACAGGACCGGCCACAACACGACTCCCGTCATCTCCATAACCATAAATGAACGCTCCGTATCCGAAGCAAAAAATAGCCATCGCCAAAGGGATTGCTCTGAATAAAATGCTAATACCGTAATTCATAAGTTAAAGTGCTTTTAGGTTTCCCACTAAAACAAGGAGATACCTGTTTTGTTTAGGCTGTAGGCGGTTTATAATCGTTAACTTCACACGAATCCGATTAAAAGTCCTAGCTTTTTGCTCAACTAAACAAATGTTTTTGTAAATTTGCACCCTTAAAAATGGGGATACCCCTCAAATTGTAAATTGTAAATAGTAAAATCGTAGACAGCTATGGGTAAGAGATTTACTGAATATTCGCAGTTTGACCTTTCGCAGGTGAACAAAGATGTGCTGAAGAAATGGGACGAGAACCAGGTTTTCGCCAAGAGTATGACAGAACGTGATGGCTGTCCTTCGTTCGTGTTTTTCGAAGGACCTCCCTCGGCTAATGGTATGCCGGGTATTCACCATGTAATGGCTCGTACCATTAAGGACATTTTCTGTCGCTACAAAACGATGAAGGGTTATCAGGTGAAGCGTAAAGCCGGATGGGATACGCACGGACTGCCTGTGGAACTAAGTGTAGAAAAGGCATTAGGTATCACAAAAGAAGATATTGGTAAGAAAATCTCTGTTGCCGACTACAATGCGGCTTGTCGGAAAGACGTGATGAAATATACCAAGGAGTGGGAAGACCTGACTCATCGGATGGGATATTGGGTGGATATGAAGCACCCTTATATCACGTATGATAATCGCTATATTGAAACATTATGGTGGCTATTGAAGCAACTGCATAAAAAAGGATTGTTGTATAAAGGATATACGATCCAACCGTATTCACCGGCTGCAGGAACAGGATTGAGCTCACATGAGTTGAATCAACCGGGCTGTTATCGGGATGTAAAAGATACAACGGCCGTTGCCCAATTTAAAATGAAGAATCCTAAACCGGAAATGATGGAATGGGGAACTCCTTATTTTATCGCCTGGACAACTACTCCATGGACATTGCCTTCAAATACGGCTCTTTGTGTGGGACCGAAGATTGACTATGTGGCTGTACAGTCTTACAACGCTTATACCGGAGAACCTATCACGGTTGTTCTGGCAAAAGCTTTATTGAATGTACATTTCAATGCAAAAGCTGCTGATCTGAAATTGGAGGACTACAAAGCCGGAGATAAACTTGTACCGTTTAAAGTGATTGCCGAATATAAAGGTACTGATCTTGTCGGTATGGAATATGAGCAGTTGATCCCTTGGGTGAAACCGGTTGAGGTATCCGAAGATGGCAACTGGAAGCCTAGTGATAAGGCTTTCCGTGTGATACCGGGTGATTATGTAACGACAGAAGACGGTACAGGTATCGTTCACATTGCACCTACATTTGGTGCAGACGATGCGAATGTGGCACGTGCTGCAGGAATCCCGTCACTTTTCATGATTAATAAGAAAGGCGAAACTCGTCCGATGGTGGATTTAACTGGTAAATTCTATCTGTTGAATGAGCTGGATGAGAATTTCGTAAAAGAATGTGTTGATGTAGATAAATACAAAGAATATCAGGGTGCATGGGTGAAAAATGCTTATGATCCTCAATTTATGGTGGATGGCAAATACGATGAGAAAGCTGCGCAAGCTGCCGAATCCTTGGATATTGTCATTGCCATGATGATGAAAGCAGACAACAAGGCTTTCAAGATAGAAAAGCATGTCCACAACTATCCGCACTGCTGGCGTACAGACAAACCGGTACTTTATTATCCATTGGATAGCTGGTTTATCCGTTCTACCGCTTGCAAGGAGCGAATGATGGAATTGAATAAAACCATCAACTGGAAACCGGAATCTACCGGAACCGGCCGTTTCGGCAAGTGGCTGGAAAATCTGAATGACTGGAACCTTAGCCGTTCTCGTTATTGGGGTACTCCATTGCCTATCTGGCGTACAGAAGATAATACGGATGAGATATGTATCGAATCTGTAGAAGAACTTTATAATGAAATCGAGAAATCGGTAGCTGCCGGATTTATGAAATCCAATCCATACAAGGATAAAGGTTTCGTGCCGGGTCAATATTCAGAAGAAAATTATGATAAGATTGATCTTCACCGTCCTTATGTAGACGACGTCATATTGGTATCGAAAGACGGCAAACCGATGAAGCGTGAATCAGACTTGATTGATGTATGGTTCGATTCGGGTGCTATGCCATACGCACAGATCCATTATCCGTTCGAAAATAAAGAACTGTTGGATAACCGTCAGGTATATCCGGCTGACTTTATCGCAGAAGGAGTAGACCAGACTCGTGGTTGGTTCTTTACCTTGCATGCTATCGCTACCATGGTATTTGACAGCGTGTCCTACAAAGCTGTTATCTCTAACGGTTTGGTACTCGATAAGAACGGTAACAAGATGTCTAAGCGTTTGAATAACGCTGTCGATCCGTTTACTACGATTGAAAAGTATGGTTCCGACCCGTTGCGTTGGTACATGATTACCAATTCTTCTCCGTGGGATAACCTGAAATTTGACGTTGAAGGAGTGGAAGAGGTTCGCCGTAAATTCTTCGGTACCTTATATAATACGTATTCATTCTTTGCGCTTTATGCGAATGTAGACGGATTTGAGTATAAAGAAGCGGATGTACCGATGGCAGAACGTCCGGAGATCGACCGCTGGATCTTGTCTGTATTGAATACATTAATAAAGGAGGTAGATACATGCTATAATGAATATGAACCGACAAAGGCAGGACGTTTGATCTCTGATTTTGTGAATGATAATTTGTCCAACTGGTATGTTCGCCTGAATCGTAAACGTTTCTGGGGTGGTGAATTTACACAGGATAAATTGTCTGCTTATCAGACATTGTACACTTGTCTCGAAACAGTTGCCAAACTGATGGCTCCTGTATCTCCGTTTTATGCAGACCGGTTGTATACTGACTTGATTACGGCAACAGGACGCGACAATGTAGTTTCTGTCCATCTTGCCGAATTCCCGAAATATCAGGAAGAAATGATAGACAAGGAACTGGAAGCCCGCATGCAAATGGCACAGGATGTTACATCTATGGTGTTGGCATTGCGCCGCAAGGTGAATATCAAGGTACGCCAACCGCTACAGTGTATCATGGTTCCGGTGGTAGATGAAGAGCAGAAAGCTCATATCGAAGCTGTGAAGAACCTGATTATGAATGAAGTGAACGTAAAAGAAGTCAGATTCGTTGATGGTGCAGCCGGTGTATTGGTGAAAAAAGTGAAATGTGACTTTAAAAAGCTAGGCCCGAAATTTGGCAAGCAAATGAAAGCAGTAGCTGCTGCTGTTGCAGAAATGTCACAGGAAGCCATCGGTGAATTGGAGAAAAACGGAAAGTATACATTAAATCTGGATGGTGCGGAAGCTGTTATTGAAGCATCAGATGTCGAGATCTTTAGTGAAGATATTCCGGGATGGTTGGTTGCCAACGAAGGTAAACTGACAGTAGCGCTTGAAGTGACTATTACCGAAGAACTGCGTCGCGAGGGTATTGCTCGTGAACTGGTGAACCGTATTCAGAATATACGTAAGTCAAGCGGCTTCGAGATTACAGACAAAATAAAAATAACAATCTCGAAAAATACGCAAACAGATGATGCGGTAAATGAATATAATACTTATATTTGTAACCAGGTTTTAGGCACATCTCTTGAACTTGTAGATGAAGTGAAAGACGGAACAATGCTGGAGTTTGACGACTTCTCATTGTTTGTGAACGTGATAAAAGACTAATACTATATTGATTAACCTTTTAAAATTGTAAAGTTATGGCAGAAAAGACTAGATATTCGGATGCGGAACTCGAGGAATTCCGTGCCATTATTATGGAGAAACTGGAATTGGCACAACGTGACTATGAACAGTTGAAGAAAAGTTTGATGGGACTGGACGGTAATGATACCGACGATACATCTCCTACGTATAAAGTATTGGAAGAAGGAGCTAATACGCTCTCCAAGGAAGAAACGACCCGACTGGCACAACGTCAGCTGAAGTTTATCCAAGGATTACAAGCTGCTTTGGTACGTATTGAGAATAAAACGTACGGCATTTGCCGTGAAACCGGAAAGTTGATTCCGGCAGAACGTCTGCGTGCTGTTCCTCATGCTACATTAAGCATTGAAGCAAAGAACAGTGGTAAAAAATAACAGATAGCAAGTAGGCTACAGGTAACGAGCTACAAGTAGCTGCGCAAAGTTTACGCACGGCACTTGTAGCTCGTTATGTTTAACTTATAATAAACACATGAAGAAACTATTCACGAAGGGGAGAATTGCCCTTCTCGTTATCTTTTCCGTATTGATTATTGACCAGATCATCAAGGTCTGGATTAAAACTCACATGTACTGGCACGAAAGTATACGTGTGACCGATTGGTTTTATATCTATTTCACCGAAAACAACGGGATGGCTTTCGGTATGGAAATCTTCGGCAAGTTATTCCTGACAACATTCCGCATTGTTGCGGTAGCATTGATAGGGTGGTATCTCTATAAAATCATAAAGAAAGGGTTTAAAACAGGTTATATCGTCTGTGTGGCTCTTATTCTGACCGGTGCTTTGGGGAACATCATAGATAGCGTGTTCTATGGAGTTATTTTCAATGAAAGCACTCATTCGCAGATTGCTAGTTTCATGCCCGAAGGTGGTGGATATTCTACCTGGTTTTACGGAAAAGTGGTGGATATGTTTTACTTTCCGATTATAGATACAAACTGGCCTACATGGATGCCGTTTGTGGGTGGAGAGCATTTTATATTCTTTAGTCCGATCTTTAATTTTGCGGATGCCGCTATCAGTTGCGGTATCATTGCCTTGTTACTCTTTTATAGTAAATATTTGAATGAGTCTTATCATTCGCTGGATAAAGATAAAAAGGAAGCTACGGATCATGAAAAATAAATTTCGGTTTCATCTGTGTCTCATCTGCATGTTCGTTTTTGCGGTAGCCGGGTGTAAAGTGAAAAGACCCAGTGATGTAATCTCGGAATCGAAGATGGAGAATTTGCTGTATGATTATCATGTGGCAAAGTCTATGGGAGATAATTTGCCTTATAGTGAGAACTATAAGAAAGCATTGTATATCGACGCCGTTTTCAAGAAATACGGGACTACACAAGCTGCATTTGACTCATCCATGGTTTGGTATACCCGTAACACAGAGATTTTATCGAAAATTTATGATAAGGTGAAAAAACGCTTGAAAGACGAACAGGAACTTGTTGGCGACCTGATAGCCAAGCGTGATAAGAAACCGAAAATGACCAAGCAGGGTGATAGCATCGATGTCTGGCCGTGGCAGCGTATGGTACGTCTGACCGGTGAAATGATGGATAATCAATATGTATTTACTTTGCCGACCGACTCTAACTACAAAGACCGGGATACACTGGTATGGGAAGTGCGGTATCGTTTCCTAGAACCGATACTTGCCGACTCTTTAAGAGGTGTCACTATGGCTATGCAGGTGATTTATGAAAAAGATACGATCAATCATTGGAAAACGGTGACTGAACTGGGTGTGCAACAAATTCGTTTGTTTGCAGACACATTAGGTGCGATGAAAGAAATAAAAGGTTTCATTTATTATCCGATGGATAGCCAGGAAAAAGGCGGAGCAGTATTGGCCGACCGCTTCATGATGACTCGTTATCATTGTACGGATACGCTCGCATTTGCCGTACGCGATTCTTTGAATAAGATAGAAGCATTGAAAGCGGATTCTTTGAAAAAGATAGCTACTAAAGAAAATGCCGACTCTTTACATAAGATCATAGACAAGAATAAAGATGACATTCAGCGTCTGACACCGGAAGAGATGAACCGTCGTCGTACGGGAACTCATCGTGAGAAGAAGCCGGAGCAGATTCAGGTGGAACAGCATATCCAAAAGGAACGGATAGAGCAAAGAAAAGAACGCCAGATGAATCAACGCAGGAAGCAGCAACAAAGACGTTCAAACAACTGATTGTAATGAAACGCTTTGCTTCTCATTATTTGCTGATACCTGCCGTCGGATATATGAAGCAGCAGGTAGTGGAGATCACTGACGAAGGAGTTGTCCGAGGTGTGTTCCCATTGACCGAAGAGATTGAATCGGTTGAATGGATGCCGGGAGTGATTGTGCTGCTTTCTGAAAGTCAGGTGGAAGAAATAAAAAACACTGGGATAATTTTAAAAAACATCCCAGTGTTTCAAATCAATCTTCCCAGTGTTTCGAATCAATCTTCCCAATGTTTTAATGAGTATCTGCAGGAAGCAGAAAAGAAGAGGGAAGCTTTATTTCCTTATTTGTTTTATCCTTTTGATTTTACTTCCATGCAGCCTGTCGACGGAACTCGGCACAGATTACTGCGGTAGCAATGGCTACATTCAGAGACTCGGATGTCTCTTGGCCTGCCGGGTAATTGGGGATATATAATTTTCGGTTGATTAATGTGGCTACCTCTTTCCCTATGCCATTCCCTTCATTTCCCATTACGATCAAGCCATTGGCCGTTAATGGTTGTTCATACATGTTTTTTCCATCCAGGAACGTACCGAACACAGGAGTATCTCCGAGCGACCGGATAAAATCGGGGAGGGAAGTATAATGTACTTTCACCCGGGCAATTCCACCCATAGTGGCTTGTATAGTCTTAGGGTTATATACGTCTACTGTATTCTGCGAGCAGATAATATGTTCGATGCCAAACCAGTCGGCCAGACGGATAATGGTACCCAGATTTCCGGGATCCTGCACATCGTCCAATGCAAGGCAAAGTGATGAACGAACTGCCTCCGGATCCAAAGTATATTGTGGTTGTTCGAAAATGGCAAGTACCTGTTGGGGAGTTTTCAATAAACTGGCCCGTGAAAGATCTTCTTGTGAAATTTCTACCAGTTCACTTGCGTCAAGACCCGGATGCTCCTGAAGCCAGGAGGGAGTGGCTGCTAAAAAACGACAGGGAAAATGTCCGAGTAAATCACCTACCAATTTAGGACCTTCAGCCAGAAATACCCGCTCTTCTTTACGTATTTTCTTCAGTTCCAGCGAGTGGATATACTTTATTTTGTTTTTACTTAATGATGCCATAGATTTGATATTCTTTTGCAAAGCTATAAAGATATTTCCAATCTACCCTTACTTTCTTCGTCTTTTTCTTAAATTATTTTCCCCGTCGGAAAATATAATTTATCTTTGTAGGCGCATTTTTCATGCTATCGATGTAAAACCGTATGAGGAGAAATTTTCTTTGTTTGCTTGCTTCTGCTGCTGTCTTGTCACTTGCTTCGTGTACTACCACTAAGTTTGTGCCGGATGGATCTTATCTGCTGGATGAAGTTAAAATTCGTACGGACCAAAAAAATATACGGCCTTCTTCCTTGCGCATGTATGTTCGCCAAAATCCTAATGCCAAGTGGTTCAGTCTGATAAAGACCCAACTTTATGTATATAATCTATCGGGGCGTGATTCGACCAAATGGGGGAATAAGTTCTTGAGAAGAATTGGGGATGCTCCCGTAATATATAGCGAGGACGAAGCACAACGTTCTGAAGAAGAGATCACTAAGGCTGTGCATAATATGGGATATATGGCGGCAACAGTGAAACGTTCGACCAAAGTAAAAAAGAAAAAGATCAAAGTCTATTATGACGTAACGGCAGGCAAGCCATACGTTGTTCAATCTATCAAATATGATATTTATGATCCTAAAATAGCTGCGCTTCTCAAACAGGATTCTGCCAGAAGTTTGCTGAAGGAAGGAATGTATTTTGATGTGAATGTATTGGATGCGGACAGGCAACGTATCACGAATAAGTTACTTCGGAATGGTTACTATAAGTTTAATAAGGATTATATTGGATATACTGCCGACACTGTTCGTAATACTTATAATGTAGATCTGACTCAACATTTGCAGATGTATAAAGCTCATGCGAATGATTCGGCAAGAGCACATCGACAGTATTGGATCAATAAGATTAATTTTATTACGGATTATGATGTTTTGCAGTCCTCGGCAATGAGCAGTGTGGACATCAATGATTCGGTTCATTATAAGGGATATCCGATTTACTATAAGGATAAACTCTATTTGCGTCCTAAAGTTCTTACGGATAACCTTCGGTTTGCTTCCGGTGATCTGTATAATGAGCGCGATGTGCAGCAGACCTATTCCAGTTTTGGACGTTTATCGGCATTGAAATATACGAATATCCGTTTTATTGAGACTCAAATAGGAGATTCAACGATGCTCGATTGCTATGTGATGCTGACCAAGAGCAAACATAAATCAGTGGCTTTCGAGGTAGAGGGAACTAATTCTGCCGGTGACTTGGGAGCGGCAGCTTCCGTCTCTTTCCAGAACAGGAACCTTTTTCGCGGATCGGAAACTTTTATGATAAAATTCCGTGGAGCGTATGAAGTCATTTCCGGACTTCAGGCAGGTTATTCGAATAATAACTATACAGAGTACGGGGTGGAAACGAGTATCAACTTCCCTAATTTCCTGTTCCCTTTCATTTCCTCTGATTTTAAACGGAAAATCAGGGCGACAACAGAGTTTGGTTTGCAGTATAATTATCAGTTGCGCCCGGAATTCCTGCGTACGATGGCTTCTGCCAATTGGAGCTACAAGTGGACGCAACGTCAGAAGATACAACACCGTATTGATTTGATTAATATTGCTTTTCTATATTTGCCTCGTATCTCTGACAGGTTTAAAGAAGACTATATTAATAAAGGACAGAACCATATTTTCCAGTATAATTATCAGAATCGATTGATTGTAAATATGGGATATAGCTATAATTATAATAGCGTGGGAGGATCTATTATCAACAATACGATTGCTTCTAATTCATACTCCATCCGTTTTAATTTCGAGTCGGCGGGAAATATAATGTATGCCCTGTCTAAGGCTACCAATATTCGGAAGAATAGTAATGGTGAATACGCTATTTTGGGAATTCCTTATGCTCAATATCTGAAAGGAGAGTTTGATTTTGCCAAGAATATCAGAATCGATCATCGTAACTCTTTTGCGTTTCATGCCGGTGTAGGAATAGCTGTACCTTATGGAAATGCAAAAACGATTCCGTTTGAGAAACAATACTTCTCCGGTGGAGCCAATAGTGTTCGCGGATGGGCTGTTCGCGATTTGGGACCGGGTTCTTTTGCCGGAAATGGAAATTTGCTCGATCAATCGGGAGATATTAAGCTGGATGCCAGCATTGAATACCGAAGCAAATTATTCTGGAAATTTCAGGGAGCGGCATTTATTGATGCGGGTAATATCTGGACCATCCGGAGTTATGCCAACCAACCGGGAGGAGTTTTCAAGTTTGACAAGTTTTATAAGCAAATAGCCGTGGCCTATGGACTAGGGCTTCGCCTGGATTTAGATTTCTTTATCCTTCGTTTTGATGGAGGTATGAAAGCTGTCAATCCCGCCTATGAAACGAAGAAAGAACATTTCCCGATTATTCATCCTAAATTTAGTCGTGACTTTGCTTTCCATTTTGCTGTGGGATATCCTTTCTAACCAGCCATTTATTATTTTCTCTTACAAATTGGAGGGTATCTTGCAGAGAGCTCATATATTCTATTTTTCCTTCAACAGGATTAATGACGAATGTATTTTTTATTTGGCAAACAACCGTTGCTTCCTCTGAATTAGCATCTATCTTACTGGATATAACAGAAACTTTCGCAGCACCTCGTGCCTTGAGCTGATCCAGATGAGTTTGCCGTACATTAGACGCTAAAAAGCTAAGATAGGACAGGGAAGAAGGAGTACTCCATGTTTTGGCGCCCGGATAATTGAAATTATAAAAGGCTTCGCAGAAATCTATAGCTGTTTGTTCTATTTGAGTTTGGGGAGTTTGTTGCTGGCAGGACAGGCAAGTGAATATTAGGACAGAATAGATAAGTGTATATAGTTTATTCATAGTATAAAAAGATGCTGGATGGAAGATGAGATTGAAAAAGGAGATGAAACTTCAATAAGTAGTTTCATCTCCTTCGTATTTCTTTTAATTTTTAGCGGGCGGCAAACATAAGATTGCTCATTGTAGCTTGGCGTGCTGCCAGCATGCCTTGAGCATCTAACGTTACATTCATCTTTTCGCCATTCGGTAAGAACAAATCAGCAGTGCCGTCATTGTTCATTTTTACTAATTCAGCGCTTTCACCGTTTGCAACGACGTTCCATGTGTTAGCTTCTTTGTTGTAGATCAAATCCATTGAAGCAGTTTCGCCTTCTTTAGTAATAGAATATCCATTCTCAAGAGTTTTCACCATGTAGTTGCCGTTCTCTCCTTTTACTTTCTTTACGTCACCTACATTAGCCATCGGGTTGGAACCACTCCAGAATTCGATAGAATTGATAACTAAAGCGTCAGCCAGGTAAGCTACGCCATAAACCGGAACAATGTTGAAAGCAAGGAATACGAGTTCGTTTACAAACTTGTTTCCAACTGATTGATTCCAAGAAGACAGGCGGTTGAATAAACTGAATGATCCTACACAAGAACTGAATAATAAGCTACCGCTAAGCACTACTGCGACTAAAGTCAGTTTCCCTCTTTTCATGTTAAAACATTTTTGATTAATAAAAAATATTGATAATTTCTCTCATACAAGTATGCAAATATAATATTTTTTAATTAATCAGGGGGATTATTTCTAATTTTTGTATGCTCTTGATTTTCGTCTTGACAATTCGTTTCCTATGATATGGTCTATTGAAAATTTACCCGGACCGGCAATATACATCAATATGAATACCACTAAATAAATGAAAGCTAGTTCTTTAACAGCAAATACGTCATTTGCGTGAACTACAAAGAAAGCTACTATCATCGTGAAAATCATCGGGATCATGGCTAAGCGATACAAGAAGCCTACAATAAATGCCATTGAACACACAAGTTCACCAAAAATAGCTAATCCGAGAGACAGGGGACTTCCTATTCCAAGCGGATCAGGAAATACAGTTGACAACTCTTGGAAACTACTCCATTTTTGGATACCGTGGTTCATTAATAATATGCCGAAGATGATCCGGACAGCCAATAGCAACAAAGACACTTTTGTTGTATTCGATTTTGTGGGGAATAAGAAATCATAAATCATAAGTCGTTCTATTTTTAAGTTTATCTTTATTTATATAAACATAAAAAATATTGAAATTGTTCTTTGCTGATAGTACAACTTGTAGAATCTCTGCCAGTTCTTCGGTTATTCCTTGTTTATGAATAAATAAACTTTGTATCTTTGTGGAAAATTCTAAAGATATGGCGCAACATACTTATGACAATGAAGCTGTTCAGGAGTTATTGAACTGGGCAAAAAAGATGATCGAAACAAAGAATTATCCAACTGAAAGATATCAGGTCAATCAATGTACTACAATTATTGATGGTAAATCGTATTTGGAATCGTTGATTGCTATGATTTCCAAAAACTGGGAAAATCCGACTTTTTATCCTACTATTGAGCAATTATGGGAGTTCAGGGAAAAGTGGGAAAACAAAGAATCGTAGTAAATGGCCGTTCCATGTTGGGAGATAAGTTATTTCATCATATAGAAATGCACTCTTAATCATGTCGGATAAGAGTGCATCATCTATTTTTTGTATATCTGTCGGCTTGCTATTTATCTATTTATTAGAAAGGCAGCCATCTTTTTTTCTTTTTTGATGGCGTTTTTTCCTCTTCTCCGTTTTGGCCATAGACATCTGCAAACGTCTTTTTCTCTTTAATCATTGCATAAATGACTCCCCAATCCGGCAAACCGCCTAAGTTCCGGTCGTCAATGAACATATCAGCTTTCAACTTTCGTGAAAATCCCTGATGGCCTTTTTGCTCTTCAGGATAATCTTTATTAACGGCATAAAATTCTAAACCTCTGGCTTTGCACCATTCGACAGCTTCGTCCAAAAGTGCCCCTTCACGCACACTCCATAGTATTAAACGATGCTTTTCTTGTTGCAATAACTTCAATGTGTCAACAGCGAATGGAATTTCTTCACCAATGCGTGGATAACGATGCTCTACAATCGTTCCGTCAAAATCAACAGCTATAATCATAGTTTTTAATTACCTAATTTTGAACAAAGATACGGACAGTAAGCCAAAAAAACGTATCTTTGTCTCAAATTAACATTTTAATAAATTAATAAATACATGAACAATTCCCCTCAGCGTGCTGCTAAAGGCTTTACGAGAGCATTTTGGGTCAGCAACACAGTCGAACTGTTTGAGCGTATGGCATACTATGCCGTTTTCATCGTTCTCACTATTTATCTATCTTCCATTTTAGGTTTTAATGATTTTGAAGCAAGTATGATTTCCGGGCTTTTTTCTGGCGGGTTATATCTGCTTCCTATTTTTTCCGGTGCTTATGCTGATAAGATAGGTTTCCGGAAGTCAATGATTATAGCATTTTCCTTATTATCTGTCGGATATTTAGGATTGGGAGTATTGCCCACTTTGCTGGAAGCTGCCGGCTTGGTTAGTTATGGCGTCACTACTCAATTTAATGGTTTGCCCGATAGCTATACCCGGTGGATTATTGTGCCGGTCTTGTTTGTACTTATGGTGGGAGGATCTTTTATTAAGTCCATCATTTCTGCATCTGTGGCCAAAGAAACAACGGAGGCAACGCGTGCGCGTGGTTATTCCATCTTTTATATGATGGTAAATGTAGGTGCTTTTACCGGTAAAACAATTATTGATCCTTTGCGTAATGTCATTGGTGAGCAGGCATATATCTATATTAATTATTTCTCCGGTGCGATGACAATTATTGCTTTGCTTGCTGTTATTCTCCTTTATAAATCAACGCACACGGCTGGTGAAGGAAAAAGTCTCCGTGAGATTGGGCAAGGATTTATGCGCATCATCACCAACTGGCGTTTATTGATTCTTATTCTGATTGTTACAGGGTTCTGGATGGTGCAACAGCAACTTTACGCCACTATGCCTAAATATGTGATCCGGTTGGCCGGCGAGACGGCGAAACCGGGATGGATTGCTAATGTGAATCCTTTTGTGGTGGTTTGTTGCGTTAGCTTTATCACGCGTTTGATGGCAAAACGCAGTGCGATTACTTCGATGAATGTGGGAATGTTTTTGATTCCTTTTTCGGCGTTGCTGATGGCATGTGGAAATTTGCTGGGAAATGATCTTATTACAGGCATGAGCAATATTACCCTGATGATGATTGCAGGTATAGTGGTACAGGCACTTGCCGAATGTTTTATTTCGCCGCGTTATCTGGAGTATTTCTCTTTGCAGGCTCCTAAAGGCGAAGAAGGAATGTATTTAGGATTCAGTCATTTACATTCCTTTCTTTCTTCCATCTTTGGTTTTGGTCTGGCGGGAATTTTGCTCACCAAATACTGTCCGGATCCTGCTTTGTTCGAGACATGGGCGGCATGGGAGGCAGCTAGCGCAAATGCCCATTATATATGGTATTACTTTGCTGCTATTGGCCTGATTGCCGCTGTAGCGCTACTATTATTTGCGAAAATCACCGAATCCATCGACAAAAAGAAGGAATCTTCTCGGTAATTCTATTCTTTTTTATGTATATTTGCCGTCACTTTGCTGTAAAAGTTGACGGCATTTTGCATTTTAATAAAGAGGATAAAACATGAAAGTAAAATTTATAAGCCTGGCGAGTGGCAGTAGTGGGAACTGTTATTATCTGGGTACTGAAACCTATGGAATACTGATAGATGCCGGAATCGGCATACGTACTATCAAAAAAACACTGAAAGATTATAATATCTTGATGGATAGTATTCGTGCGGTATTTATAACGCACGATCATGCTGACCATATCAAAGCTGTGGGTAATCTGGGAGAAAAATTGAATATTCCTGTTTATACAACCGCACGTATTCATGCTGGAATTAATCGTAGCTATTGTATGACGGAGAAATTGAGTTCGTCAGTTCGTTACCTGGAAAAGCAAGAGCCGATGACTTTGGAGGATTTCCATATCGAATCTTTTGAAGTGCCGCATGATGGAACGGACAATGTGGGGTACTGCATTGAAATCGACGGCAAAGTCTTTTCTTTCTTAACGGACCTTGGAGAAATTACTCCTACAGCTGCCCATTATATCAGTAAGGCCCATTATCTGATACTTGAAGCTAACTATGATGAGGAAATGCTCAAAATGGGGCCTTATCCTCAATATTTGAAGGAGCGGATTGCAAGTAAGACCGGCCACATGAGTAACTCTGATACTGCGGAGTTTTTAGCGGAAAATATCACTGAACATTTGCGCTATATCTGGTTGTGTCATTTGAGTAAAGACAATAATCATCCGGAGCTAGCTTATAAAACGGTGGAATGGAAATTAAAGAACAAAGGTATTCTTGTAGGTAAAGATGTGCAACTACTTGCTTTAAAGCGAAATACGCCTTCCGAGCTTTATGTGTTCGAATAAAGACGAAAAAAAGATAGTAAAAAAGCTGCATGATTGTTTGGTCAAATAAAATAAAAGACCTACTTTTGCAACCGCAAACGAGGAATTAAGCACTCTTAGCTCAGTTGGTAGAGCAACTGACTCTTAATCAGTGGGTCCAGGGTTCGAATCCCTGAGGGTGTACAAATTCAAGGTTGCAATAAAAATAATATGTTGCACTCTTAGCTCAGCTGGTAGAGCAATTGACTCTTAATCAATGGGTCCAGGGTTCGAGTCCCTGAGGGTGTACTAGGAAAAAGGAGGTTTTTACCTCCTTATTTTGTTGGTTTACAGCAGATTAATTGAATAGATGTTATATGAATTGACATCTAAAGGAGTATCAAAAGATAGTACTAATTACGTCAAACTATGACAAGGTATAGTAAATAGTGACATATTTGTGATACCAATGCGATACTAGGGGATGATACCGGTGTGATACCAATGTGATACCCGGTGTGATACCAGACGTAAATCTTCCCAATTTCTCCTTATCTACATTTATCAATCATACTTAAAGTAAAAGTATGAACAATGTATCTGTACGGCTCGTCTTTGATAGAAAGCACGTAGCCACCAAAAAACGTCAATCCTCCGTACAAATGGAGGTTACTTATCAGCGGAAACGCAAGTATGTCGGAACTGGCATAAAACTCTATTCCGACCAGTGGGGCAAAGACCTGAAAGTTAAAAATCACCCCCAGTCATTAGTGTTCAACCAAAAGTTGAATGATATGGTATCTGGGATATATGATTTTGTCTATCAGCTCTCTTCTCAAAACATTCCTTTCACCTTTGAAAGATTGGAACGGTATTTGAACAATTCGGAATCCGGAACCACAAATTCATTTCTGTCCTTTATGGAGAAACGGATATACGAACGGCAAGTTACTGATTCAACGAAGCAAAGGCAGAAGTGTGTACTAAAAGCACTGAAAGAATTTGGCAGGATTAAAGATTTTACTGATATTTGTGATGAAAATATCAGAGCATACGATGAATTCGCCAAAAAACGATGCAAATGCCAGTCTTCGGTATATAATTATCACAAGATACTGAAAGTGTTTGTAAGAGAAGCATACGCGGCTCATTTGATTTCAGAGAATCCATATCAGAATTTCAAATTAGATCGCGGCAAACGTGTAGCAAGGAAGTTCTTGACTAAAGAAGAACTGACTAAACTTGAAACTAAACAGATTGATGATATGTGCCTGAATCGTGTGAGAGATCTTTTCCTGTTTTGTTGTTATACTGGTTTGGCGTATGCGGATTTGGCAATTTTTAACTTCAAAGATGCTATAATGACAGACGGAATGTATAGAATACGAGATGAGAGAATAAAAACCGGAACTCCTTATAATATATCACTCATGGATAAAGTTATGAATATATTAAAGAAGTATGAGTTTAAGTTGCCTGTTATATCTAACCAGAAGTACAATTCATATTTAAAAATTCTGGGGGCGTTCTGTGAAATAAAAAAGAAGTTGACGAGTCACGTTGCCCGGCATACCTTTGCCACTACTATTGCATTAGCCAATGGTGTGAGGATTGAGGTTATCAGCAAAATGCTTGGACATACGAATATCCAGACTACGCAGCTATATGCGCATATATACCAGGCTGAAGTAGACAAAGAGTTTGAACGACTTAACAATATTGTATGAAGGTGAAACTTGTCACTGTAAGAGAAGCAGCTGATTTTCTTCGTATATCTTACAGAACGGCTCAACGATACTTGGCTGAAGGAAGAATACCGTACACCAAGCCAGCCGGTAGAGTATTGATAAAGGAGCAAGACTTGATGAACTTCGTCAATATGACGAATAGATAAAAATATATGCCTCGGTTACTTTGCACTGTGTGTCATTTATGACTTACCAAAATAGGTAAAAGCCCAGATTACTGTTTTGACACATGGTATTCACCCTAAGTGACCGGGGTATTTTTCTTTGTTAGAAGAAAACAAATTATGATTTTAGGATAATCAAATCAAAATACATTAAACGAGTACGTTTATACTCTGGTTCTAGGTCTAGTTTCATGTATTCTATTTCATCTGCAATATTTTCAAATATAAATTTGAATCCATTACGCTGATAAAAATCTATCACTTTTTGATGATTAGAGGCATCAACAATAATATAACGGCATCCAGTCTTATTTAATGGATCAATAAACCAACCTTTTATAAAAGACAAAATTTCATCACCAATATGTTTTCCGGCAAAGGAATCAAATACAGCTAATTGTCCAACTAATACAGCTGGATATTGAGAGTTGCGTTTAATATTGGGTATTGGGCGATTTATTTTGTTTTTTATATTTTTAGGTAAGGACGAAACGGGCAACATTGAATTGGATACGGTAAATGCTGCAACTAATTCTAAAGAAGTGTTAGCCTTGACGAAACCGTATGATTTACCAAGTAATTGATTGTTGTAATTTTCAAAATCATTTTTGAAGAAATTTTCAATATCCTTATCGTGAGTGCATGAAAAGTCAGAACAGTTCTCTATTAGAGGTCTGCTCCATTCAACAAATTCGCAATTATCTTCGATAAATGTACCCACTATTTGAATTTACGAAGGTTTGATTTTTCCAAAATTCTTTTGGTCATTTCTACTTCACGCGAAAAATCAACGGTCCCTCGTTTTTTCTCATTCTCACGGGCAATCTTTTCAAATTTTTCTGCGACTTTGCCGGTTAATGTTGGTATTGGTTTGATATAAATTGCCATAAATCAATTGTTTTACGAGACAAAGATACAACATTAGTTTTACTTTTTATTTCAGCACCATTAAAATCATCTTTATCAGCACTACTTTTAACACAAAGTTCAGTATCTACAGCATCATTAACAAGAATACGGTGAGCAACATCACTATTACCCACCGTATCATTTACTCTAAGAGTAGTACTTACAGCACTCCTAACAGAAGTCCTATGACTCCCCAGATTATATCATGCCAATCAGCTACTCCTTTCTTTATCCATTTATCTAAAACAACTTCTTTGGCGACAAGTATAATCAGAGTGATTAGTATGGCACTCCAAACAGGTATAAGGTATTTGAGTACATCATAAATCAAGATGCCAGCAATCAGATGCTGGGCACCGTCCATTCTCATGTGGTTAAAGCAGAATTCATCTATTTTCTGCCTAATTTTTTTTAGAAAATCCATGTAATTTTTGAGGTTAATTTTTAATTTTGAGATGATGCTATCATATTAAAACCATTTCATACATGCCAAGGGTTTTGATATGGGTCATAAGATGTTTGAAAGGTTGCCATCTGCCAGTCTGTAAGAGGCTCTTTCTTGTTATCAATTTTTCTCGGAATTTGAGGATTTAATTTTAGCCTGGAAGCGTCTTTTAGCCATTGCATAGAATGGTCGTAGTCATCTATTCGTACAGTACTGATATTGTTAGGAGAAATCAGTTTGTGCAACTCGTATAATGACAGTTGAACCATGTGACGTTTCAAGTTATAGTTTCTTGGGTCATGGTATCTGATATTCCTTTCCAGTTCCGGTACATCAGCATTGGGATTGATTATAGGGTAATAAATTTTTCCTTTATATTCTACATATTCGTGTTCTGACAACTCATAAGAATTGAGTGAAGGATCATATTCTCCAATCATCCCCCAGCAGTCAGACTCCATTGGATTGACCAGACAGTCATAATTATCCATTGTTAGCAAGGTGAAGAATTTGCCTTCATATTCTACAACTTCCCATTCATTGTATGGAACAGTGTCCCACTTGTATGTATCAACCATTTCCCAGGCATTAACTTCCGGAATACGAATATCGTTGAAGTCTATGCCATTGGCGATGTCACATATATATGTCCGTCCTAAGAACTTTGTCACATCTCCGGGACGATAGTTTTTCATCTGGCTGTATTGTTCTATTTTTTTCAGGTCAAGTATCTCTTCTGTTTCGTGCCAATAAGATATAGGACAAGGAGCTTTGTAGCCATTGATAGCTTGAATTACCTCGCATATTTTCCCGTCAAGGTAAAAATGACATCCTATAGGATAACTGATTCTTCGATCATATTCAAAGATGAATTTACCTCGATTTAGTTCGCGTTCAATTTCATAATTTTCAGTAAGGTAATCCATAATAGATGCTTCAGCGGCTTGTTCTGCCTGCACAAAACAAATATTTTTCCCACGGGTAAGCTGCGATAAAGCATCCTCCGTAATGATACCCAGATAATCATTTTTGTTTAAAAACCTTCTATACATAATTAATATTCAAAAGTGTTATAGACTGGTGCTGTATATGTTTCAATTGTTGTCTTTTGATTTTGGAACCGTCTCCATGAGTCACAGAGAAACAATACTAATACATAATCCAAGATGTCCGATAAGTGCCCATATTTTTCTTCTTTTCCACCGGTTTTGGGGTTTAATACTTTTTTCTTGGATTTGGTGCCGTCAGAGTTCTTCTGCTGATATATCATATCTTCAGTAAATTTACGACACCGTAGGTCTGCCATGAATTTCCAACCGTCAAACCCGTTTAATATAGCGTTGACAAACTCCAACCGGGTACTTTGTGGCGGCTGCTTCTGAAGCAATTTTATACGTGGCCTTAGTACATTGTTTTTCATATTGTCCACTATAATAGTATAGTTGTTGACACCTTCTTCTGTTTGCGTGCTACGTGCTAATCCTGCTGGGTCTCCTGTTATAATTATTCCGCCTATATGCTGATTCTGGAGGTGTTTGTCTCTTATTTTTTGAGATAATTTGGGGGTATTGTTTTCTTTGTTCTCTGGTTTACCTAAGTTTTCTTCCAGCAGATATATTTCTTTCTTTTCATAATTAATCTGCAACTCCATCTCACTCATATATGGAGCGACATTAAAGTCCCATCCTGATATGATTGGCTTCATCGGATCATAAACTTTTTCCCGTAACCGTTCAATAAGATGTTTTTCGCCATCAAAATTCCAATATGCAGCCATAAGGTTTGAATCAACAAAATCCCAGTTCCCATATAAAAGCCTTTCTCGTGTTGCTCGATCTGTAATTTTGTTTAATGCTGCAACATAGGTCTGTACAAACTGAATATCCGGATTATCAAAAACAGAGAATGGTACGTATGCTTCGCCTTCTTTGCATAATACAGGATTTCCTTCATCGTCTTGAACAAAACGCGAACGTACCCAATTAATACAAGGGTTGGTTGACATCATCATTCTGGCAGTCTTAAATGTTTCTGCTGTGCGCCAACGAAGACGAGAAAATAATACTTCAATAGCTCTTTCTGAAATTTCTGATACCTCATCTATGAATGCAATAGTATATTCTGAAGACCCGAAACGTTCAAAGTTAGGGTCTGAAGGTAAGTCAACCATTTCTTGCATGATGATGACTGAATCATTCCAAAATGTCAATATCCCATCAAGGTTGTTTATTTTGTAATTCACCCCTTCTTTTAGCCCCCATTCCTTACATACTTTCTTTATGGTATTCCAAGTAGAACCTTTCAAACTCTTTAAGGTTTTACGAGCTACAACGGCACGTATATCTGGAAATCTCATACAGCTACTAACAAGCCAGCAGCTTCCTAAATAAGATTTTCCACCTCCGGCTGCACCACCTCCTAAAATAAGTTGTGGTAAATTTTCAGAGCCGCATGATGTGCAATATGGTTTATATTGTGGATTTCCTTTAATATCATGTCCGACCATTTTTTGTGATATATGCCCTCCACAATGAGGGCAATAGTCGGGTTGAAGTAATTTCCATAATTCATATTGTTTGGGAGATGGCTTGAAATCAATTTTTATGTTTGGTGCTTTTAATCCTACAGCCATATTGTTAATTTAAAACAATAAATGGGAATCCGTACAGTAAGACAGATTCCCATTCGTATGGAAGATATGATTGTGAGTAAAGAAGTAAGAAATCAATTTTGTGCTTCGTTATAGATGCGTTCAACTACAGCCCACATTTCATCTGGCATTTGTTGTTCTGCAATAGCTTCACAAGACCTACGCATATAATCCAGTTCTTCTTTAGAAAATTCTACCACTAATGGGGTTTCTGCGTCTTTTTGAACGTTCCATTCAATTCGCTTTTCTTCCTTTTTTTCGACTATTTCATAGTCCTTTCTGTCTTGCTCTGAAATAGCAATTTTCCGGGCGATAGACTTTTTCAAATTAAAATCCATAAAATTTCCTCGTTCTGGAAAAATAGAAGGAATAAGCAATCTATCTTTAATATGTAAATCCATAACTTCTTAATGTTTTATCAAGAATAGTCTTTTGCTATAGAGGTGGTTGTTATAAATGATATGATTTTTTGATTTTAACAAGAAATATTGTTATTAGCATTGTAATTATTGCCGATAGATAAATTTTATCTTTATGTAAATCCCACCAACTTAATTCTATAGTCTTTCCTGATGATTTGCAAAGTTCATTAACCCTTTGGTATAGAGAGTCTAGCTTGGATGATATTTGTGAAATGGATATTGATAATGTTTCAGCTGATTCTGTATGCTCGGTATCTTGTTTGTTTATATTAGTTGT
>NZ_JADPLO010000073.1:0-26948 GCF_015667765.1 Bacteroides sp. 1001302B_160321_D4
GGTGTACGTCCGGTTCGGAGGCGAGTTTTCGGAAACCGACCATAGCAATATGGCACGGCGCTGGCTACTTAGCCTACACTTCAAATATCCCGACCTTTCCACCATCGCCTACAACCACTTGCTGAACCACATGGACGCATACAGGGTCAGGCCGAAGTTCTACGTCATCAACTTCGACGACCCGCGGCGCTCACACCGCTGCAATCCCATACACCCGGATTTCATGGAGGACATCACCGATGCCTACGAGAGTGCCTACACGATAATGCTCAATTTGAACAGGACCTGGGTGCAGAAGCAGGGCGACTTCTTTGTCGAATCTCCGATTATCCTGTTCGCCGCCGTGATATGGTTCCTCCGTATCTATCAGGACGGGAAATACTGCACCTTTCCCCATGCCATCGAGCTGCTCAACCGCCGCTACGAGGACGTGTTTCCCATTCTGACCAGCTACCCCGAACTGGAAAACTACCTTTCCCCGTTCATGGACGCATGGCAGGGCGGAGCGATGGAACAGCTCGCCGGACAGATAGCCTCGGCGAAGATTCCGCTCTCGCGCATGATTTCCCCGCAGCTCTACTGGGTCATGTCCGACAGTGAGTTCACACTCGACATCAACAACCCCGACGAGCCGAAGATTCTCTGTGTCGGCAACAATCCCGATCGCCAGAATATCTACGGGGCGGCGTTGGGGCTGTACAATTCGCGCATCGTCAAGCTCGTCAACAGGAAGGGCAGGCTCAAGTCCTCCATCATCATCGACGAGCTGCCCACGATTTACTTCAAGGGGCTGGACAACCTGATTGCCACCGCCCGAAGCAACAAGGTTTCCACCCTGCTGGGCTTTCAGGACTTTTCCCAGCTCAAGCGTGACTACGGCGACAAGGAGGCCGCCGTGGTCATGAACACCGTCGGCAACATCTTTTCCGGTCAGGTCGTGGGCGAGACCGCCAAGACCCTTTCCGAGCGTTTCGGCAAGATTCTCCAGAGGCGGCAGAGCATCACCATCAACCGCGAGGACAAGTCCACTTCCATCAATACGCAGATGGAGAGCCTTATCCCGGCAAGCAAGATTTCCACGCTCACGCAGGGCATGTTCGTGGGAGCCGTCGCCGACAACTACGACGAGCGCATCGAACAGAAGATTTTCCATTGCGAGATTGTGGTCGATGCCGAGAAAGTGAAACGTGAGGAACAGGCTTACCGGCCTATACCCGTCATCACCGACTTTACCGATGCCGATGGCAACGACCGCATGAAGGAGATGATCCAGGATAACTACAACCGTATCCGTGCCGAGGTCCGGCAGATTGTCGCCGACGAGTTGCAGCGCATACAGTCCGACCCCGAATTGCAATACCTCCTCAACGGCAGATAACCGGAAATATAGTCAGATGAAAAGAGAAAATCCGTAGCACGTACAGCCTTTCCCTGTCGTGTTACGGATTTTCCTTTTTTGTCTGTTTCCGTTATAAATAAAAAACGCCCCCAAGCATGCTGCCTTTCGGCTTGCTTGGGAGGGCTATTGTCTTTTAGTTAATACTGTCTGTTTTTATTTTAATTATCATCTCCGGAATCTTTTGTTTTCTCATCTTCATCCATCATTTCCATTATTCCGGTTTCAAAAATCTCTTCCAAAGAATGTTTTTTAAGGATTTCCTGATATTTGTCATAAAAATCATCGTCAAGCCCTATATAGACAATGTTCTGATGCAATTTATCCATTGATTCAATATGTTCATGAAGCTTGCAATCTTTATCCTTGCAATCTTTTACTATATCCCTTACCAGTTCAAGTTTCTTCAACAACTCGTCATATTGGGACACTGCTTTTTGTGTAGGCTGTACCTGATAATCGTTCTTTTTGGATGGCTGTATATTGTGTTTGGGGTCAAGAAGTACTATATGGAATATGGAAGAATCCCTGTCTATATATCCTACGATACGACCTGTACTTGTAGATATTGCAATTTGCATCATAGGAAAATCCTCTTCATTATCAAGTATTTCCTTCGGTAGCCAGTTGAGATCTTTACGTTGGATAGGTACATTCTTTGCATTCCAGTCTATCGGATGACATCGCAAAGCCTTGCTTCCTTTGTTATCTTCCAGTATTTCCTGCAAGGTCATGTTCCCAAGAGTTTGAAGCCTTTCCAATAGTCCGATATGCCATTCTTTTGAACATTCATCAAGTTCGAAATGTTTTATCTGCTTAAAAAAAGAAAAGGAAAACATCAGTTTCCTTTTCTTTATATCTTTTTCCTGACTGGCGGTAACAAGTGACTTATTACCATATTTAGGTGTATCAAGAGTTAATTTCTTCCCACTTTTTCCCATAATAGTCCATCATAAGTTCTGGAGCAATAATTTTGTCACAACGCTCGTTCACACCAAGGTCACCTCTTGTTTCAAGCCAAGGCTTTTCATTGTGTGATAATCTTTCCAGCTCAGCACCACTGTATTTCAAATAATTTTCAAGAATGAAATCTATAAACTCAGTATCTTCGTCTGAGAATTTCACTTCTTTATTCTTACAGTCAGCGATATTGATTTCTGAATACAGATATTTGGTTGGACTGAATCGGTCATAGATAGCTCTGTTTACAGGACCATGAATCCAAGCCTCGAACTCACCTTCAAACATTGGTTTCTTATTTATACCATAGGACCATGCCTGAACATAATACAATAACTTCTGCAGCTTCAAGTTGATTAAAGAAGCTGTTTCATCCTCAGATTTTACTTTCAGGATAATATAATCAGCGACATCATGTATTGAGTTCATATTTATATGATTTTATATTTTTTGCAAAAGTAGAGGTTTTTCCCCTAATTTACAAATAAATCTTTGATTTTTAAGCCCTTTTATTTTTTTACCGCCTCTTCCGTTCCGCCTCCTCGTCCCGCATCATCCTGCGGTTCAGCCGTTCCGCCGCTCTGTCAAAGAAATACGTCCGGCTCTCGTTCTTCCGCCGCTTGATGTCCGCATAGGTGTTGTAGCACTGGTTCTCCTTTATCTCCACACCGAACATGCGGCAGAATCTCGCCAGCAGCTCCTTGATGCCCGTTTCCCCTCCGTTGATGAGCTTCATTTCGTCCAGACCGTAAATCAGTTCCACCAGCTCGGCCGTGCTTCCCGTCCACTGCATCGCTGCGGCTTCGTCCTGCCTTTGGTTTGTCTTTTCGCCTCCGTCAAAGGCTCCGCCCCGATGCAGCCCTACCTGATAATATTTCAGTATCTTGCGCACGAACGACAGCGCCTTTCTCACATACATGCTGCGGCTGGAGTCCGTCTCCTGCATGGCATCGTGATATTGCAGTTCCGTTTCCGCATAGCTCAGTGCGAAAACAGTCCGGCAGACACTTTCCCTTTCCTTGCACAGGGATACGACTGTGGTCGTAAACTCGTTGTATGCGGTTCCCAGTCCGGTAGAGCCGGGGTTGTCTATCAGACGGAAGAAGTCTGTTTCTGTCAATATGAGGTGTTCCATTTTCTTTCAGTTTTATGTTATTACACTTGGTTTGAAGTGTGCGCACATAAAACTATGGGACAAATAGCGGTCCTGTGGGAGCGTTTTTCTTTTCGTATGAATATATCACACTGATATTCAGTGAAATATTTGCTGAAAATATTTTTTGGAACTTTTCCCGACGCCTCATTTTTTGTTCAGAATCTGAACGTACGTTCACTTTTTGAACGTCCCGGACGTTCATTTTCCGAACGTCACCACCCGTTGGCGGGGTGTTTTCCGTCCGTAGGCTATCCGTACCATGCCGTCCTTCCATTGTCTGCTTCCCGTGCATGTCCATTCGCTTTCGGGCAGCGACGACTGGAACAGCCTGCTGCCGTTTCCCGCAATGACGGGAACCATGTAGAGGATGATTTCATCCACAAGCCGCATCCGTATCATGCCGTTGATGATACCTGCTGTCTTTTCGGTTGCTTCTATCAGATAGTTCAGGGAATCGCCGGTGTTTTCCATCCGGTTGGAGAGGAGTGTAAGCGACGTGTCTTCTGTCAGGACGCAGGTGGCAGCCTCTTTCAGCGCACCTATCCCGTACTGGTCGGAACCAAGCCATCGCCCGGACAGACCGGTTGTTTCTGCCGGACAGCCGTCCATCGTCAGGACGGCGAGTAATCGGACTTTTGCCATAGCGGTCATTCTGTTGCGACCGGAAGCCGTAAAATAAAAAATAGCGTGCAATACACGTTATCTCTAATGGAGGCTCTGGTAAAGCCTATCGGGAGATATACGCGAATGCACGCTATGCCAAGGCATAGCATAAGCATCACGCAATCGCTCCCGATGTCGAAATTTACCAGATTTCCATTAGAACGCCTTGCGGTCTTATTCTATACTATATCTTAGTCGGTACGGGAAACCGTGTTTCTCAGTACCGTTTTTCTCCTATGTTCATGCAAAGATAGGATTTTCAGTCGAGATTTTCTCATTTTTCGCTCTTTTTCTGCATGATACCGTATTCTTTCATCTTGTTGTACAGGGTCGTGCGGCTGATACCCAGCAGTCCGGCAGTCATTTCGCGGTTCCCGTCCGCCTGTGCCAGCGCCCGCACGATGCGTTCCCTTTCCTCATTCCCGTCTTTCAGCAGCAGGGAACTGCCTGCCTGTGCCATACTTTCCGCTTCCAGCCTGTCGGCTCCTATCAGCCTTCCTTCCGTCAGCAGGACGGCGGAACGCACCGTCTGTTTCAGTTCCCTCACATTTCCTGCCCACATCCGCCTCATGAGTTCCTTTTCCGCCTCCTTGTCGAATCCTTCCGTATGCCGTCCCAGTTCCTCGTTGGCAAGCTCCCGGAAAAACTCCGCAAGGGGCAGTATGTCCTCCCGGCATTCCCGCAGCGGCGGTATCTTGATGACAAACTCCTTCAGGCGGTGATACAGGTCCCGCCGGAAACGTCCTTCCTCCACTGCCTTCTCCAGATTCTCGTTGGTCGCCGCCACGATGCGCACATCCGCTTTCCGTTCGCGGGTGCAGCCCGTCGGACGGTAGCATTTGGTCTGCAGCGCACGCAGCAGTTTCTGCTGTACCTCAGCGGGCAGGTTGCCCACCTCGTCCAGAAACAGCGTGCCGCCGTCAGCCTCTGCCATGCAGCCCTTCTTTCCGGTTGTGGCTCCCGTAAACGCGCCTTTCTCGTATCCGAACAGCTCGGATGCCGCCAGCTCCCGTGTCAGCATACCGCAGTCTATCGCGACAAACGGACCTTTCTGCCGGGTACTCTGCGCATGTATCTTTTCTGCTACGTGTTCCTTGCCAGTGCCGTTCTCTCCAAGTATCAGCACACCTATGTCCGTCGGGGCTACCAGTGAGATACGCCGGTCGATGGTCCGGAATGCAGCACTTCTGCGCTCCAGTATGGGCATGGTATGCCTTCTTTCCGATTTGCGTATCAGCTCACCTATCCTCGGAAGCAGCTTTTCCTGCAGCAGGGTCTTGGGGATATAGTCCTCGGCTCCCAGCCTCATGGAGCTGACCGCCGACGCGACCTGCGCATAGTCGGTCATGATGACAAACGGGTTTCTGATACCCGCTTCCCGCATCCGCACCAGCACTTCCGTACATTCCCCGTCGGGCAGACGCAGGTCCGACACGATGATGTCCCCATCGTCCAGTTCCTCCAGCAGCCTCCGTGCCCCGGCACAGTCGTATGCCGTGCGGGTCTTGTAGCCTGCCTTCTCCAGCATTCCGCAGACATGGTCGCGAAATACCGGGTTGTCTTCTATCACTATTATTCTTCCCATACCGTTTTCTCCATTTCCTTTCGGGCGAGCCGGATAATCGTTTCGCCCTGACCGGTTACCTTTCCGGCATACTCCCTGATTTCTTCTGCCGTCCCGTTTCCGTGGAGCACGTCATACAGCTCCTGCAGCGGCCCTTCGGCATGTATCAGCATCCACGAGCTGCGGATATGGTGTATCCAGTAGTCCAGCCTGTCCCTATCACACCTTTCCGCTTCCTCCCGTATGGCGGCCATTTCCTTCTCCGTCTCCCTGACCAGACATTCCAGCCTCTGCCGCTTGTCGCCGTATGCGAACAGCGGACCGAGGTCTATGCGTGGGGTGCTGTCCTCACCGATGCATTCTTCCGCAGCTGCCAGCAGTTCGTCGATGGAGAACGGCTTGTACAGCACCGAGCCGAAGCCCGCACCTGCCAGCTCCTCTTTCGTGATGCTTTTCGAGCCGGTCACCACCATCACGGGGATGGTGCGTGAGTTGCCTATGTCCGACGTGCGGAGCAGTTCTAACACCTCGTAGCCGCTTGCGTCCTGCATTTTCAGGTCCGTGGTCAGCAGGTCATAGTGTCCCTCGCGCAGCTTCTCCGCCATTTCCCCCGTGCTCGTGCAGGTGTCGCAGTGCACCCCGTTCTGCACGAATATGTCGTGTATCATCCCCAGTATGATGCTGTCGTTGTCCAGCGACAACACCGAACATCCGCCCAGTCTTGTCCGCCTCGCTGCTGCCTTGCGGACTGTTTCTCCGACTTTCTCCGCCTGGGGCAGCGGCAGCACCACGCTGAAGCGGCTGCCCGTGTTCCGTATGTTCTCCACCGATATGCTGCCCTCCATCAGTTCCGCAAGGCTTTTCACTATCGACAGTCCCAGCCCGAATCCGTCCTGCGTGGCGGCATTGCTCAGCCGCTCGAACGGCTTGAATATCTGTTCCCGTTTGTCCTTGTCTATTCCTCCTCCGGTATCTTCCACCGCAAGCGTGAATTTCCCTCCGGCATACAGGGCGGTCAGTGTCACGCCCCCGCGTTCCGTAAACTTCAGTGCGTTCGACAGCAGGTTGCTGCCGATACGCAGTATCAGGTTTCTGTCGCCCATGACCACCTCGTCAGCGGCGTTGTTCACTTTGAACTCCAGCCGTTTCTCTTCCATCCGTGCGGCAAACTCCGTTTCCAGCGTTTCCGCCACTCCCGCCAGTCTGAACGGCTTCACCCTGACGGTCTCCTTTCCGTTGTCTATGCGGTAGTAGTCCAGCAGGTTCTCCATCAGTGACCCCATACGCTCTGCCGACTGCCGTATATGCTCCGCGTGCAGCGCCGTTGTCTCCCGGTTCCCGTCCTTCAGTATCAGTTCCGCATTGCCGCGTATGGCGGTCAACGGTGAGCGCAGGTCGTGCGTCACCGTCTGCATGATGTTCTGTCTGCTTTTTATCAGCTCTTCATTCTCCCGGACCGACCGGCGCAGGGTCTCTATCAGTTCCTCGCGCTGTTTTCTGTCTCTGGTTCGGCGGCGGATGTCCCTCCGGACTACTGCATACAGCAGCACCGCACACAGGATACCTGCCGCCGATATGCCGCATATCAGTACGAATGCCGTTTCTCTCAGTTCCGCCACCCGCATGTGCCTTTCTTCCATGCGTTCCGTCTCGTCCTGTCCGATTTCCCGTATCAGCCTCGAAAGGTTCCGGTTCAGTATGCTGTTGCGTATTTTCAGTGAGTCCGACAGATGGGAGAATGCCTGTTCCTGCTCTGCCAGTGCCGTACGCATCTCTTCCTCAAACCGCCGCATCTCCGCAATGTGCCGGGTGTTGGGTGTCGTGCTTACCCGTGTGGTCGTGCGTGCCGGTTCTTCTTTCTTTTTCTTGCGGAACAGGCCGAACAGCCCGCCCCGTTTCTTTTCCTCTTCCGGTTCGGTGCGTTCCGTCACTGTCGTTGTCCGTACCGATGCCGTCTGCTCCAGTCCGGGCAGGTGGCGTTCCAGCAGGCTGTCCATGCGGTACGCCGTGGTCGGCATATCCACCATCCGCTCGATCAGCCTGCGTTTCTCGTGCAGCAGCCTTACTACCGTATCTATCCTTGCCGTCTGTGCCGGTTCTCCGTAGTAGCCTTTCAGCCGGTCTATCACCTCCATCGTGTGCGATTCCCGCCGGTCGTATGTATCCATGTCCGAGTCGTCCCACAGCATTGCGCGGTCATTGTCCAGAAACAGTGTGATCAGTCCCCGGTATGCTTCGCTGGCGGCAGCACGCTGCATGAGCAGGCTGCGTTCCTCTGCCTCTGCCTGCTCAAATACCTGCTTTTCGTGCCATACAGCCGTGATGATGCCCAGTACGAGCAGTCCCAGTATGAGATAGCCCGACAGGATTTTCAGGTGGAGGGATTCCTTCCATCTTGAAAATGTATTGTTGTATATTAACATTAATTCTTATTCACAACTATGTTTTACGATATTTATTATAAACATAAAGAATAGAGTAAATCATCTAATCTTATTTTTGATATAATATAACTAAAATACCAATTAATGTCCGAATCGTGATGTATCCACTCCTTTCACTTCCTGTTTTTTATATCCTCCGAAACGGTATGTGAGGTTCAGAGATATGGTACGGGTGTAGAATCCGGTATTCATGTCCAAATGTTGTCCCTTGAAGCGAACCTTCATATCCGGCATACTGGAGTTGAATATATCGCTGCAACGTGCTGTAAGCGAGAATTTATCTTTGGCAAAGTTCCATTTCACTCCTGCTGTAAGATTGAATGAACTGGCGAGATCCAGTGTTCCCTGAATGAAAGGTGTCTGTATGTTTCCTGTCAATTCCAAGGATAGATTCTTGCCTACTTTGAAGGTATTGTCAAGTGTTCCGACAAACATCCATTTCTTGCGGTCAAAAGGCACGTCAAAAAACTGGTCGCATTTTTGTCGTGCCTGCATACCAACAAGTGTGAGCCTTGCGTCGTACCAATTTCCAATGCTGAAAGGCAGAATGATATTTGTACCTATCATACGCATATAATTCCAGTTGGTGTTCTTGTATATTAATGCCAGACGGTCGGTCGCTTGGTAGGGAGATTGAGCAAAGTAATCGGACGTATGTGTGTAGAACAGTCCGAAAATATATTTTTGTTTCAGAATGTATGTACCGTTCAGGTTATAGTTGGTCATGGGGCGCAATCCCGGAGTCCCCTGAAGTTCGGAATATCCGTTCAGATATGTAACGGATGACTGCATATCCCAGTAACCCGGATAAGTTTTGTCTGTTGATAAAGACAGTTGAAAGATATGTTTCGGGCTTTTTAGGTATGTCAGTGAAGCTTGCGGATAAATAGCCCATTTGTGATAGTTATCAATAGCGTAATATTCTCCTGTAGCAGAAATAGAAAACGAAGTGCCGGTTGTCCAGTTTTTATTCAGTGAAAAATAAAAACTGGCTGTCTGTTCATTAAGTTTGGCTTCTGTATTTTCGGTTTGTATATTACCTGTTACATTATTATATGTTTGAAAATCATAATCTTTCGCATAACGATAGGCTACTCCGTAACCGATGCCCCAGTTGTTTGTCAGATTATGTTTCTGGTCTGCATAAATTGAATAGCGGTCTATTAGCTGGCCACCAGTCAGTGTGTATGAGTTTTCGTTTTTATCAGATAGTTGCGTGAACATGGTCTGGTTATTGTCTGAAGTGTAACGTGTGTAATCACCGCCTATTTCCAGACCGATACCAGAACTGTATTGCACTGTTATATTGTTCATCTTATTGTCCGTAAACTTATCAAGGTTGGACTGCTGGAAACTTCCGTCTGCTATACTGCGGTTATGTCCGTCAGGAGTAAAACTTCCCGTGTAGGTTACATTCAGATGATTCTTTTCGTTGATGTTATATACCAAAGCAGTTCTCACATTGTGCATCCAGCTTTTGGAACTCAGTTTCTCTTCCTGTGTTATTTCATATACATTGTCGTTAAAGGTGTGTCTGGAGAACAGTTCTGTATATTCTATAGTTTTTACATTGTCTGCTCCATACATTACATCTAAAGTGAATTTTGGAGTAGAGAAACGGATATTCCCGTTTGCACCGCCACTGTTGAAATATCTGTTCTGATAATAAGTATTCAATTCTCCTTGAAATGAATAATCATTAGAGCGTTTCATCACCACATTGATTACAGCTCCACGAACATGGAGTTCAGGAGGGGCACTGTACATGACTTCAGCCTTCTCGACACGATCCAACGGCGTATTGCGTAACAATATTTCCAACTGCTCTGCTGTCATGGTTGTAGGCTTACCATTCATCACAATGGTAAGAGAACTTGCTCCAGCGAGAGAAAGTATTCCGCTACTCTCCTGCACACCCGGGAGTTTGGCTATAGCCTCGTATGCATTGTTTACTACTTGTTTTTCAGAGAGCACTGAAAGGTTATAGCCAAGCCGTCCGTTTTCTACTTTGACTAATGGTTTTTCTCCCTTAATAACCACTTCCTCCAAATTATAGTCTTGTGCTTCCAAAATAATAATACCGACATCACGCGCCTGACTCTTAACTTGTCTGGTCTGATAAAGCAGATGCTGGACGATTAGCTGATAATTCTCCGGCTCGGGTTCAAGCATGAATGTACCGTCAGCTGCAGATATGGCTGCACCCAAATAAGTAGAATCAGGCAACTGCATGACAATGGTAGCACCTTCAACCGGATGCTTATTTGTATCTACTACTTTCCCTATTGTCTGACTAAAAACAGGAAACGAAAGCCCTACACATATCAAGGTACATATTACAAATCTTTTACAAATCATTTTTAGATAATTGTTATAGTAATGCTAATATTATTTTAATTCCTTCAACTTCATTCCAGTCAGAATAATATTGTACATTTAATTCCGCCCATCAATTCCCACCTTTTTTGTATTATATTATACTGATAGCTCATTTGAGGACCAATCACAATATTATTTTTCAGCTTAAATGATAATCCTACTCCTATGGTATAAGGGGCAGAATTTGTAGGAAGTATTGGATTCTGTAATCTGTCTATAGTATAGCTTCCAGACATATTGAATTGCAACTTACCGTTCAATGGGTAAGATAACTGCGTATTTCGCTGTAAATATTTCGTATAACTATCTGAATCTATATTACTGTCAATTGTAAACTTATTATATTTTAAATATTCGCTTTTTAAATTAAAAAGCTTAATTGTAATGTGCTCCTTAAAGATATGTTCCATATTTATGGTTTGAAATTTCGGCATTACTAAATCATATGATTTTATACCCAATATGAAATCGTTCCAAGAACTGCGATCTTCCTTTATAAGTTCACAATTAAAGCTTCTCTCCAGTTCATTTTTTAAATCGCTGTTTATGATGATAGGCTTTTCACTTTCCAATATTTTAGACAGATGAATGGAATCTTCTTTTGTCCATACAGTTTGTGCACAAAGAAGATTCGAAAAAAAACAGAAGGCAATAAATATCACAAAATCATTGTGTAAAAACAATTTAAACTCACAAAAAAAATGAATGATATTCATATCATAATACCTTTCCGTTTTTGATGTACCTTTATATGATTCTGTTCTCACATTTTTATTAGATTAATACCATACAATCATGGTTATTCTATCATTACAGCGAATTATATAGGAAGCGCAGCAAGAAATATACAGAAACCTATTTCTAAGGATAAACGAATAAATTTTCCTTATTATCTTTGTTGGTTTCCAGTAATTTCATAACCATTATTTTTTGTACCTATCTTAACATATTGTTCTCATAATTATAGGCAAAGCTCATAATGCTATATACTCTTTTATTAACTTTCACTTCTTTCGGTATTATAAGATAGTTTCATTATGACTTTTTATCACTTCTGTTTATATGTTTCTTTGGTCATAATTCCTGTTCCAGCTTCTTCCCGAGAATCTGCCTCCTTATAAAAAATCCAATGATGTATTACATAACCCTCATAGAATGAAGTATATGCCTGCTGAAAGTTCCATCCTTTCTCCGACATATAATTTGCAGCATCTACCATACTGTTGAAGTCTATTTCCTTACCATTCTCATCCACCAGTTTCTGCTTGCCTTTAAGACCGTTCCATATAGAGTACACAGGACTCTCACCAAAGTCAAAAACAATCTTCAGGCCAGCTGATAAAGTTTTGCTTGTTCCTTTAATCTCACAAAAATATTTTCTTGCTTCCAGTTGAACAGGGATAAAGCATAAAAATCCCAAACATAAGAAAATTAACCGTTTCATAATTTTAAGTTTTTATTATTTGTAAAATAAGTCATTCCAAAATCAGAAAAGCCGTATATCAAAATAGATTATATCTTTTGCAAAAGTACTGACCTAAATCGGCGCAGTTCTCAAACTAGTTTGAGAAATTCAGACAAAATTATATTCCACCTTTTTCTGAGGACTATGTTTCTATATTTTCTTCCCTCCTTTGATCCTTCAAGAAAACTTTTCAAATGACTTCTAAGATGAATCATTGCTTTTCTCTTATCAACTTTATCAATGACCGTGTAGAAGACTATGCCTACTAAATATAACCATATACTACCCATACTTTAATTATACGTTGATTTTTGAAATGTAAAGTACAGAAGAAAAAAGAAAAAGGCCTTGAAATATTTCAAGACCTTTCTCACTAAACATTAAAATAATTAAACTATTTCCTCAGTTTCAGGAGTATATGACTGACAGTTTCAGGAGTAACCCCCAAAAATGAAGCAATGTTTTTCAAAGGAACTGCTTCTTTCAGGTTTGGACAACGCTCCATCAGTCTTTTGTACCGTATTTCAGGGCTGCAATACGAATCGATCAACCGTTCATATACCATTTCATATAGATTTTCAGCTACGCATCTTCCAAACCGTTGGGTTTCCATATTCGTTTCCCAATATTCAATCATATCATGGTGTGATATTTCATAAACGGAGCAATCAGTTATTGCTTGAATGCTTACCAATGACAAGCTGCCTTTCATAAATGAGGAATAGTCACATACATATTCATTTGTAAACGAATACCCTACAATGTGTTCTTCTCCCTCTTCGTCAATATGGGTATATTGAAAGGTTCCATCTTCTACCCATCCCGCAAAACGCTTTTTTTCATGCTGACGGATAAAAAAATCTCCTTTACGATAAGTATGCACTTTCCCTTTCCTTTCGCATAAATCTTTAATAAAAGAATAGTCTAAGTCATTTAGGTATGTATTGAACTCGTTCATCTGATAAAATCATTTGTTCTCAAAAGTAATTTCTTTACGTATACGGCTGAGATAGGTTGGTGTAATATTCAAATAAGAGGCGATTTCTTTAATCGATATATTTTGAAGAATATCAGGACATCTTTTCAATAAAGCAATATAGCGTTCTTTGGGTGATAAACGGTGTGTATTCAGATACTCCGTATAACAATTATGGAACAATGAATCTGAAAATAGCTGATGTAGTTCTCTGTTTTCATTGAATATTTTATAAACTATTTCACGGTCACATACCAAAACCTCCACATTTGTTGCAGCAACAATACTGGTCATACATGGTATTTTTTTTGTAGTACTTAAATAATCACCTACAAACGTTCCTGGCAGTACTAAACCGGTTATATGTTCGTTACCCTTTGAATCTGTTACGACATATTTAAAATATCCTTCTTTCACGATTCCCATATATCGTATAACATCCCCCTGTTGCACAAAGAATTCTCCTTTTTTGTAATGACACAGTTTACCGTTTTTAGCACAAATCTCATGCCAAAATTCCATGTCTAATTTGTCTACAAAAGAATTAAAATTGGCCATTTCTACAATTCAATTATCAATAGAACAACTATCTGCAAAGATACATATTACATACTAATAAATTAGTATAACAGCAAGTATAATAGACTATTAAAAATAATTATTACATGTTTAGACATATAAAATAAGTACTATATATTTTCGTAATTTAACATAACAAAAAAAGAGTCCTATTAAATGTATAGATAATAAGACTCTTATTTGTTGTTCTTAAAAGCAATAAATATCCGATTATGAATTTTTGTTTATTTTATCATATTTATCATATCAATCTATCTATGAAAAATCAGAAAATTTATCCATAATAATTGTTGAATTTATAGCTTCATGCCCTTCGGTTCCGTCAGCCCCGGTCTTCCGATAACCAGATGGCTGCGCACGAAGTCCACGTGCGGGCTTTCCGGCTGCTGTTCCGTCTGTTTCTTCTCGCTGCCTTGCCGGTTCTCTTCCGTACTTTCCGGCGTCGGCGGAGCCAGCTCCAGCTGTATCTTGCGGTCCAGTGCGGCGAGTTCGGACTTCAGTTGTTTCAGCTCGTCCTCCTTCTTCCATGTCTTTCCGGCAATCTCCTTCAACTGCGGGATTTCCCGCTCCAGCACCTCGTTCTTCTTCCTGTACTGGTCGATGATACCCGGTATCCTCTCCAGTGCGTTCAGAAAATTCATGGCGGCGGCGTGTGTGTCAGCCATCGCCAGATGCCCGTTGTTGTAGCTGTACCTGTAGTTGCCCGCCGCCACAAATCGGTTGTCGCAGAACTCCAGCCCGTCTTTGAGTGTCCTTTCGCTGACCACCTCGATGGGGAAGCCGTACAGTTCGCCCACTCGCTTATACTGTCCGCCGGTCGTGGCATTCCTGGCTATCTCCTGCAGACGCTTGCCGATTGTCTTCTCGTCGGTGGAATCCAGCCCGTCAATCCTGAGCAGGTTCAGCCGGTTGCCTTCCTGGTCTGTCCGGGCGGCAGCGGTGAATTTCTCCCAGTCCTCCGTCATGGCGGCTATGGTGGCCTGGTTGTTCCTCAGTTCTCCGGTCTTTCCCTCCAGTTTCAGTTCGGACTCGCGCTTGCCCTTGCTGAAAGACTTGCGTTCACCCTCCAGCGAGGCAATCTTCTTCTCCAGCTTCGCCTTGTCCAGCAGGTCGGTGTTTCCCGACAGTATCGCCATGTATTCCGAAAAATTCATGCCCGACTTCTCGTCCATCGCTCCCTCGTCTATGGTTCTCGCGCCCATCGCGCCGCTCTTCAGCTGACTGATGAACGTCTGCTTGCAGTGCAGCAGGTTGAACTTGTACGAGTCCAGCGATTTTTCCACCGCATAGATGATGACATCCACCCGGTTGTCGGCGTACAGCTTCGCTATCTCGTTGCCTTTTCTCACCGCCCGTCCGTCACGCTGGGCGAGGTCGGACGGACGCCACGGCGTGTCCAGGTGGTGGATGGCCACCGCCCTGCGCTGGGCGTTCACGCCCGTGCCGAGCATCGAGGTCGAGCCGAACAGCACACGCACATATCCCTCGTTCATCGCTTCGATCACCGCTTTCCTTGACTTCTCGCTCTTGCATTCCTGTATGAAGCGTATCTCGTGTGCCGGTATGCCGTGGTCTTCCACCAGCTTGCGCTTTATCTCGGTATATACGCTCCATTGTCCCGACTGGTACGTCCCCAGGTCCGAAAACACGAACTGCGTTCCTTTCTGTGCATCATACCTGCGGTAGTATTCCGCTATCATCCTTGCGCAGTGGCTCGCTTTATTGTCCGGGTGGTCTTCATACGCCGGGTCTATCATGCGCATGTCCAGTGCCATCTTCCTTGCGTAGTCCGTGGCGATGAGCATCTTCGCCTTTTCCTCCGTTTCCGACAGCTTTCCGCGTCCCAGCAGCGTGGCGTCGCCCGTCTTGGCAAATTCCATCAGCCGTTTGATGAAATGTTCCTGGTCGGGCGTGGGAGGTATGTTGTGCAGTATCTCATTCTTGTGCGGACGGTCCACGCCCACATCCTCCGCCGTGCGGTAGTCCGTTATCTCGTTGTAGAACGCCGCCAGCTCCGGTACCTTGATGAAGTAGCGGAAGCGCTCCTTCTGCACGATGTTGTTCGTCACATTGAACTCGAAATCCGTCGTCTTCTTGGCGAAGATTGCCGCCCATGCGTCAAAGCATCGTATGTCCTGCCTTTCCAGCTCCTTCGGGCGCAGGTATTTGAAAAGCAAATACAGCTCCGTCAGCGAGTTGCTGATGGTCGTGCCCGACAGGAACGTCGCCCCCAGATCCTTTCCCGTCCGCTCCTGGATGGTGCGGATGGCAAACAGCAGGTTCAGTGCCTTTTGGCTGCCTTCCGAGTTGCCCAGACCCGCCACACGGTCATGCCTTGTGTTGAACGTCAGGTTCTTGAACTGGTGCGACTCGTCCACGAAGATATGGTCGATGCCCATCTGCCTGAAGTCCACCACATCGTCCGTCCTCGACTTTATCGCATGTTCCACCTTCTCCAGCTTGGCTTGCAGGTTGAACTTGCGTTTCTCCAGTCCCTTCAGCATCGCACGCGACACGTCCTTGCCCTGCGAGCGCAGCACTTCCAGATTTTCCTCCACCGTATCCAGCTCCGCCTGCAATATCCGCTGCTGCAGCTCCGGCGACTGCGGTATCTTCCCGAACTGGTCGTGGCTCATGATGATGCAGTCCCAGTCGTTGTTCCGTATGTCGTTGAAGAAGCGTACCCTGCCGGATGCGGCAAAATCCTTTTCCGAGGCATACAGCACTCTTGCGTTGGGATATGCCGTGCGGTAGCATTCGGCTATCTCCCTTACATTCGCCTTCAGTCCGATAATCATCGGCTTGTGCACCAGTCCCAGACGCTTCATCTCATGCGCTGCCACGCACATGATCAGCGTCTTGCCGGTTCCTACCTCGTGGTCGGCTATTCCTCCGCCGTTCTGTTTCAGCATCCAGATGCAGTCCTTCTGGCTGGGGTATAGGTCTGTGATTCCCAGTCCTTTCAGATTCAGTTCCGGAAATTTCTGGTGCGAGCCGTCATATTTCGGTCGCACGAAACAGTTGAACTTGTTGTTGTACATGTCCGTCAGCCGTTTCTTGAACTCCGGCGACTGCTCTTCCAGCCATTCCGTAAATCCGTTTCTGATTTCGTCAATCTTCGCGTTTGCCAGCTGTATGCCCTCGCTGTCCCGCACCTTTATGTCGTTCCCGTTCTCGTCCTCGCCGACCTTCTTCATCATGTCGGGGCAGGTGTTGTGCAGGGCGTGTTTCAGCAGGTGCATCCCGTCATAGTGGCGGTAGTACCCCTTCACCAGAAACTCGTCGGTGATTTTCATCGTCCTGTGGCCGCACGCCACCGAATACTCGTCAAGGCTCTCCGAGTAGCTTATCCGCACGTCCGTGTCAAACAGACGGCTCATGTAGGCGGCATACACGCCCGTGGGTATCCATCGTTCCCCGAAGTTGAAGTCCAGTTCCTCAAACGGAATCTGTTCCGGCATGGCTTCTTTCAGCGCTTCCAGCGACTCCCTTGCCTGCGGCAGCATCCCGTGCTCCCCGTGTCCGCTTATCCATTCCTCCACATCGGCGGCCTTTTGTACCACGTTCCCGGCTATGAAGCGGTCGGCTATCTCGTAGCCCTCTGCCAGCGGGTTGTAAAATACCCGTCCTTTCAGTGCTTCCAGCATGTCCGCCTGCGGCATGTCGCAGATGGATTCCATGTAGGGCAGGTTTACTCCGCCATACAGGTTCAGCGAGGCGGACAGGGCTTCCTCCGGCGAATCCGCGGCGACTGCCGTTTCCTGCGAAAAGGAAACGGGGCGGTCGAATATGTCCGCCTTCACCATCGTGCCGCCCTCGCTGCGTTCCAGTGCCAGCATGTTGCGCCCCGAAGCGTCCATCATCAGCAGCTTCACGTTCTGCTTGGCGTTCAGGCAACCGTACCGCATCACGAACTCGTCATAGTAGGTGTTCAGGTGGCGGCGCAGCATTTCATTCTCCTCGTGCTTCTCCGCTTCGTAGGCATAGAGCCGCTCGTAGGTGTTGCGCAGGTCTATGTATAGCTGTGCCTTCTGTGCCTGCATCCCGTCCATGTCCAGCGGCTGGAATGTGGCGCCGTAGCGGGTGACATCCTTCAGCACACCCACCTGGAACCGTACGCCTGCCGTGTATTCCCATGCCAGCGAGCCGTCCTTCAGGTGCGGCTCCAGTATGCCCTTGAACGGGCGCGGCGTCATTTCCTCCTCCCGTTTGCGCTGCCGCTCTTCCGGTGTCAGGGCGGCTTCCTCACGGCGCATGGCTTCTTCCACCTCCGCAATCCGGCGCTTTCTTTCCGCCTCAAATCCGTTTTCCACCGGATAGACTACCGTAGCAGTAGTATCCTGCGTTTCCGCCGTTTTCCCCGCATCGGCTTTTTCTCTTTTCGCCTCCGTTGTTCCGGCCGCTTGTCTGGCGGCGTTGGCCTCCATCTTCGTCTTTCCCAGCCGGCGCAACTCCGCACGTCGTTCCGGCGTGAGGTCCATCATCATTTCATAGAATCCGTTGATGGGCGGGTTCGTTTCCCAGTCCAGTCTGCGGTACACTTCATCTTCCGGGTCATAGGATTCTTCCGTTGCGGTGCCGGGTCCCGTCTTTTCCGTTGTCGGGACAGCCGCCTCCGTTTCGGCAGCCGTCGGCGCATCCGTTCCGCCGCGTATGATTTCGTCCATTTCGCGTGCCTCTTCCGGGGTGATGCCGGCAACCGCTTCCGCATTTCCCTTGTCCGTTGTCCTTTCCGTATCCTCCGCTGGCAGGGAGAACAGTGTCGGCTGCACGGGTTTCTTCCCTTTGTACTTTCCGCCTTTCTTCCTGTCCGGTTTCAGGCCCTGTTCAGCCATCCGTCTTTCCTCCTGCGTATAGCCGAATAGGTCATACAGGTCCATTACCGTTCCTCCCGTCTGTCTGCTTTGCGCTTCCTGCGACATGCCGGTCATCGCTTGCGCTTTCGGCTGCACACTGTTTTCTTCCCGTTTTGTCCCGTCCGCTATACCAGCAACAGAGGTGGAGTTTTCTCTTTTCACCTCCGCCCGCTCACCCTCAACCGGATGGGTATTTTCTCTTTTCGCCTCCTCCAGCTCACCCGCAGCCGAAGCGGAGTTCTCTCTTTTCACCTCCGCCCGTTCACCCTCAGCCGGATGGATATTTTCTCTTTTCGCCTCCTCCAGTTCACTCGCAACCGAAGCGGAGTTTTCTCTTTTCACCTCAATACCCTCAGTCTGTACGGCAATGTTCTGCCGCACATCCTCTTTTTCATGCCCCATGCCGTTGTAGCGTTCCATGTCCAGCCGTGCCGACAGGTCTTCCGACAGCATCCTGTACAGGTCCATGGCAATACCCTCCACACCTCCGCTGTGCGTATATACCATCGCCGGTTTTCCGTACGGGTCGGTACCCCTCTTCGCATCGGTATGTATGATACGTTCCGTGTGGTAGGCGAAATAGGCGTTGTCCGTCAGTCCGCCGTTATGTTCCGTCTGTATGATGGTCAGAACCCGTTCCTCCTGTGTCAGTCCCTTCTTTTGCAGGTCTTTTTGCAGGATGATCAGGTCGCTGCCGGCTTCCGTGCCTGCATTGTCGGTAAACAGGTTGTTGGGCAGTCGTATTGCCGATACCAGATTCGCCTTGCTGAACATCTCGTTCCTGACGGAAACCCTCGAACTGTTCAGCACCCCCTGCGAGGTGACGAACGCCACGATGCCGCCGTCACGCACCGCATCCAGACCTTTCAGAAAGAAATAGTCATGGATGGCTTTCTGTGCCGAACGTCTGCCGAAGGATGCGCTGCGGCTGAACTCCGCATCGAACACTCCGAAATCCCCGAAAGGGATATTGGAGATGGCAAGGTCAAAATGGTTCAGAAACGGCTTTTCTATTTTCTCGAACCCCTCCGTGCGTATCTTCTGCTGCGGGTACAGGCAGCCCAGCAGCTTGCCCGTCAGCAGGTCTTTCTCAAATGCCATCACCTCCGCCTGCGGATTGTTCGACAATACCGGGCTGATAAACGCGCCCATACCCGCCGACGGCTCCAGCACCAGCCTTGGGCGTACCTTGCGGTCGTGCAGCACGTCCGCTATGGTGTCCGCAATGGCCTGCGGCGTATAGAATGCCGTCAGCACCGATGCCTTCAGCGAGTCCACATACCGCCTGTACTCCGCTTCGTCCCGGCTGTTCTCCCGTATCAGACGGTGCAGCTCCACCGTCGGGGCAAACAGTTCGAGGTCTGATTTCGCCCAGTGTACGGCATCCGTCAGTTCCCTGGCGGGATTCAGTATGCACTTCAGTCCCCCGAAGCCGCAGTACCTCTCCAGCAGCGCCCGTTCCCGTGCGGTGGGCGTGCGCTGTTCCTTCTCCAGTGTGAATGCCGTCCGTATCGCCTCGATGTTTTCCCTGAGCCTCTGCTTCTTGTTAAACGCCATAAGCCTCCAGATAAAGCATTATCGCACCCGTCAGCTCCGTATAGAGCAGGTCGTGTTCGGGCGACAGGGCGAATGTGTCGTCCGTTGTGGGATAGCCGGCAAACAGGTTTTTCAGATGCGGGAATATCTCCCGGCAGAACGCCTCGCGTTCCTGTTCCTGCACCTCTTCGGAAAACTCGTTTTCCACCACCTCAAGCAGCAGTGCATAGGGGGAGAAGTGCAGCCCTTCGAGCAGGACGCGCATGGCTTCCTCCTGTGCGGCTTCCACCGTACTTCCCGCCGTCCTTTCCTTCTCGAATGTTTCCGAAGCGGCTTCCTCCCTTCCTGTAATGAATGGGGTGTCTGATACTTTGTCCGGATGATATTTTCTCAGATAGTCCAGCAGATACAGCCCGTAGTAGGACAGCTCCGCCGGAGCGGTTTTCTTGTTCTGTTTCATTTTATGATGGATTTAGTGGATTTATTGATAACTTTGCAATTAGAATTTTTATATAAAACCATATGCTTAAAGGAGATAATACAACCATTAAAGTTGTTCATGGAATCAGCGCAAGCGACATGCAGCGTATAAGAGATTTTTTACAAGGAGCCGTTTATTGCTGGTGTAAAAATCGCAAGGGAGAATGGTTCTCAGCAAGAGATTTTATCGGTGGAGATAATTATTATTGGGAACATTATCCACTTGGAGTATTGTATTTCCGTTACATAAATGCTGGCAAACCTCATGATTACGCTTTTGAGCAAGCAGCCAAAGATGCTGGACATATATTGAAAAGCGTATTATCAGATGATGACCGCATTTTTGAAACGGAGGGTGGATACACGCGCAAATATCGCTGGATGGAAGATTAGAAAAAGGCACCCGGTATCCCTCCGGGTGCCACCACTAATTGTCGTGCAAATGAGGGCAGAGTCGGACTTGTCAGAACTATGCCGAGTGCAGCCGACAATCAGTCACCACTAAATCCATGTAAATAAAAAGTACAACCAGGTTGAAACAGATTATGACATGAATCAGTGGCAAAATTACTCATTATTTTCTTCTTCCTTTCGTTTTCGTACCTTTTCTTTCGCCTTTGCTCTCCGCAAACACCAGCTTCGTATTGAACTCCGCATCAAAAGTCACCGCAGCGCTGAAGGGCTTGCCCTGCTTGCTCTTGAACCCGCCGAGCATCGCCGTCTTTCCTTCCGTCAGCAGACCGGTCATTTCCTCGTCGGTGAGTGTCTTGCCCGCTATCTGGCGGAACACGGGCAGCAGGCAGTCCGGATTGTCGCAGCGCACAACCTTGCCGTAGAACTGCATCGTGCCCGTGCCGCATTTGGGGCAGGTACAGCCCGATGCCTTGTGCCCGAAAATACGGTCACACGCAAGCAGGTCCGTGGTAATCTTGCGGGTATAGCTTTCTATGTCCCTCATAAAAGCCTCATGCGGTGTCTTTCCCTGTTCTATCTTTGCCAGTTCCGCTTCCCAGCGTCCGGTCATCTCCACATTGGCGATGTCCATTTCCTTGACAATGGAATACAGGGCAAGCCCTTTCTCCGTCGGCACCAGCGATTTCTTCACACGCACCATGTATTCCCTTCTGAGCAGCGTTTCGATGATTGCGGCACGTGTGGCGGGTGTGCCGATACCGCAGTCCTTCAGGGCCTGGCGTGCCTCCTCATCCTCCACATCGTCGCGTCCGGCGGTCTCCATCGCTGCCAGCAGCGAACTTTCCGTATGCAGCGGTTTCGGTCGGGTCATGCCCGAACTCATCGAGCATCCCGCCATCACCAGTGTGTCGCCTTCCGCCCAGTCCGGCAATGCCGTATTGCCGCTGTCCTCGCCGTACTCTCCGTACACGCCGCGCCAGCCTGCCTTGCGCACGATGCAGCCTTTCGCCTCAAATGTCAGGCCCTCGCATCTTTCGCCTGCGTCCGGCACCACCTCCGCTACTACGGTAGCCGTATCCTTCACACATTCCTCCGAAAATGCCTCTACCATGCGTCCGGCAATCATGTCGTAGATGATCTGCTCGTTCTTGTACAGGGCAAGCGGGCGGTTGGGCGTCACCAGCAGGGCATGGTGGTCAGTCACTTTCGAGGCATCCACACAACGACGGTTCAGTTCCCCCAGTTCCCCGATTTTCTCCGCAAGGGCGGAGTGTCCTGCCAGCCGTTCAAACAGCAGCGGTATTTCAGCAAACACATCTTCCGGAATATGGCGGCTCGATGTTCTCGGATAGGTGACGAGCTTCGCTTCATAGAGCTTCTGTACCAGCTCCAGCGTCTGTTCCGCCGTGAATCCGTGTTTCGTGTTCGCCTCCTTCTGCAGTGTGGTCAGGTCGTACAGTAGCGGCGGGTTCTCCACCTTCTCCTTCTTTTCCACCTTGGTGACGGTGGCGCACATCTTCGCCTTTACCTTATTGTATGATGCAGCCGCCTCTTCCTTGTCCTGCCATTTCTTTACCGAGGAGAACTTCACTACCGTATCCGTACCCGCCGGTGTCACCGAGAAATGCAGCTGGTGTACCGGTTCCGGTGTAAAGCGTCTGTTCTCCCAGTACCTCTTGCAGACCATACCCAGCGTGGGTGTCTGTACGCGTCCTACCGAATATGTGCCCCGTCCGGCGGCTACGGTCAGTGCCTGCGTGCCGTTGATGCCCACCAGCCAGTCCGCCTCGCTGCGTGCCTTTGCCGCCAGATACAGGTCGTCATATTCATGCCCGTCCTTCAGTTCCTTCAATCCCTTGCGGATGGCGGTGTCCGTAAGCGAGCTTATCCACAGGCGGCGGAAGGGCAGCGTACAGCCCGTATAGGCATACAGGTATCTGAATATCAGTTCCCCTTCGCGTGCGCAGTCCGTTGCCACTATTATGCCGTCGCTCTCGTTCCACAGTTTCGTTATCACCTTTATCTGTTTCACCGCTGCCGCGTCCGCCTTGTAGCCCTTGTCCGTCTTTACCTGGCGGGGTATCAGCATGAACTCCTCCGGTATCACCGGCAGGCTGTCCCTGCTGAATCCCTTGAAGCCGTAGCCCTCAGGCAGGGCAGGTTGTACCAGATGTCCCAGTGCCCATGTCACATGGTAGCCGTTTCCTGTATAAAATCCTTCTTCCTTTCTTGTTGCTCCGGCGATGCGTGCTATCTCACGCGCCACGCTCGGTTTTTCTGCCAATATGGTAATCATACATTTTCTGTTTTAATCATTGATACTTTTGTTCCTTGTGGAGTGGAACGGGGTACGCCGGTTATCCGTGGGATATGCGGTACATGGCGCATGAGGCCCCGTTTCAATCCGTTGTTTATTCTCTTGTAATGGATTTAGTGGTGGCACTCAGGATACCTTCATGCCTTTGCTCTTCTTCGGTTTTTCCTGCTGTTGTTTCTGGGCGTCGTCCTTCGGTGCGGTCTGTCCCTGCTGAAGCGGCTCCTTCACATGTCTGGTTGCCTCGTTCGTCTTGCCCTCGTTGTTCACCGCAAGCTGTGTACGGCTCTCGTTCGACGGGGCAACGGTCTGTGCCAGGTCAGGGTTTTCCGAATAGGTCAGCGGTCTGCCTTTCTCACGGTCGAACTTCAGGTATTTTGTGCAGGGCTGTCCCTTGTCATCCTTCGCGTTGGCGAGCACCACGACCTTGCCCGCCACATAGTCCGCCTTCTGCTGTTCCGTGAATTTGTCGTCCTTCCATTTGCCTATCGGACGTATGCTTCCGTCCTCGTTCGTCCACGAGCGGTTGCGCCGCTGTCCGTTCTCCTGATTCCCGTCTTCCTTCTGCTGCTGTCCGGTAGCATCCGGGGCTTCCGGGCTTTTCTGTTTTTTCTCCTGTCCGTTTCCGCGTCGCTGCGACTGTCCTTGCCACAGATGCTCCGGCACAAACTCCACGTCGCGCTTGTCAGCGTTCACCTGCAGCATGGCCTCGAACTTGCGCCCGCCCTTCAGTGTCACCTCCTTGGGCAGTGCCAGCCCCGCACGCAGGATTTCCTGTTCCGCCTTCGACAGTTCCGTCAGTCCGATCCGGTTCGGGATGCGCACTTTGTTCGTCGGTACGTCCACAATCTCATTCGTCAGTCGGTCTATGCTGACGTACGCCAGGCGCATCTCTCCGGTCTTCGTATCGGCAACGTTCACCAGCTTGCCCAGGTTGCCCGTCTGTTTCAGTGCCTGCTTGTCCTCGTCCGTGAATGTATAGCCGTTGTATGGCACGTCGAGTCTCGGCTCATGGCGTACGAAGTGGGGGGTAAGTTTCAGCTTTCCGTCCTCCGCTTTCTGCAACGAAAGTCGGGCTTGCAGCTCGTAGCGTTCTCCGCCCAGCACCGGTTCCACCGTCACCAGCCTTGTCTTCCCGTAGTTCATCAGGGCTTTCATGTCCTTTTCAGACAGGTTTTCCCTTTTCACCCCGAACTGTTCCAGTTCCTTCCAGTCCACATCTCTGTCCGCAATCAGGTTCGGTTTCTCCGGTTTTGCCTGCGCTTGCCCTTCCTGTGCAGGCTGCTGTCCCTGTGCCGTCTGCGTTTCCGCCGCCTGCGGCTGCTGTTCCTGATTTTTCTGTTTCATTTCTTCCATTTTCTCGTCCGTTTTCTGTTCCACATTGTTTTCTTCCGTATTTTCTCTTTTCACCTCCTCCGCAGCCTGCTGTTCCTCAGACTCCGTTTCAGCATTTTCTCTTTTCATCTCCTCCGCAGCCTGCTGTTCCTCAGTCTCCGTTTCGGCATTTTCTTTTTTCACCTCTTCCGCAGTCTGTTGTTCTTCAGTCTCCGTTTCAGCATTTTCTCTTTTCACCTCCTCCGTAGTCTGCTGTTCTTCAGTCTCCGTTTCGGAATTTTCTTTTTTCACCTCCTCCGCAACCTGCTGTTCTTCAGCCTCCGTTTCGGAATTTTCTTTTTTCGCCTCCTCAGTAGCCTGCTGTTCCTCAGCCTGCTGGTACGCCGATGTATCCACTTTGTGCGGTGCGAGCAGATCAGCGTTCGCCACAGGGTCTTTCAGCAGGTCTTTGATAACCGGAAGCAGAGCTTCCACCGTGTCCGCTGCCACCCTGTAGAAACCGAATCGTGTCGGCTCCTTACACTGGCGGTAGAAATTTCTCATGAAATTGTCTATCGCATCCCCGTGGCGGTCAAAGCGCAAAAACTCCTGCGAGTGTTCCGCCTTTGCCTGTGCCCTCTTGGGATAGCCCCTGGCATCCAGTCCGGCAACCACACTGATTTCACCCGTCTTCTCGTCGCGGACGACCAGTACATCCTCTTGCTTTTTCTTTTTCTGTTCCATTGATTGATTTTTTTATTGTTTGATGATAGTCCTGCCGGTATTCCCGTGCAGGTCTGTTTTTCTTTTTGTTCCGGTTTCCCGTTCACCTTTCAGTCCCGGTTTGCATCAGGCTCGCCATCAGCTTTCCGTTTACATCCGGTTCACCATCCACTTCCGGTTTCTCTTTTCGCCTCCGTTTTACGTGCGTTTGTCAGTCCCGGTATTCCTTCTGCCTCCTTTTTTCCCTTTCGCCGTTTTGCCCGGAGCTTTCTTTCCCGTTCCTTCCTTCACTTTCAGCACCTTTTTGCCGTCCAGCGTCACCTCTTCCATGTTCCGGCTGATAAACTCCAGCACGTCCGATTCCTTGTAGTAGGTCTTGCGGCTGATTTTCTGGTAGCGCAGTCCGTATTCGCTGCGGAACCGCTGTAGCGACCGTTTGCTCGTTCTCAGCATCTCGCACAGGTCCTGATTGTCATACAGCCGTTCTCCGTCCATGTACTTCACGCCCGCCGCTTCCTTGTTTATCAGTACCGATATGATGCTGTCCAGCCGGTCAATCCGTTCCATGAGGTGCTTCATCCATTCCTCGAACACATCCTTACCAATCCCTTCCATCATCCGCCTCCTTTCTGGTCATCAGGTAGTTATGCTTGAACTCCTCCAGCGTCTTGGGATTGCAGTGTACGATTTTCCGTCTCACGCATTCCTCCAGATCCGTCAGTCTGTACCGGCATTTGCTTCTCACCATCATGTAGGGAATAGTCTTGTCCTTTCGCATCCGTTGCAGTGTCCTCGTGCTGATTTTCAGCAAGTCCGCCGCCTCCTCGCTCGTCAGCAGGATTTCCGCTTCTTCCTTCGGCACGTTGTCTTTCTTGAAAACATAGTCCGCTATGCGGTCTATCTTCTCCATCATCGTCTTCACGACCTCATTGTCCATCGTTATTATTTCCATATCCTTCCGTATTGGTTACGCTGCAAAGGTGCGCAACTCCGCGCAGGCACAATCCATAGTATTTCCATAGTAGGGAATGATTTTCCTTATTTTTCTTCCATAATCCCCGTTTTCCCCGCATACGGGCACAAAAAAAGCGGCTCCATCCGGCACTAAAGCACGGATGAAGCCGCCTGATTCATTAACAATCTTATTTAAATTGCTTCGCTTATCAAAACTACATCTTTAGAGTCTTAACCAAATCTTTTATTTCTTTATTCAGGACCAGACAGTCATGAAAAGCACTCCAAGATTTTTTTATTAAAGGAAAGAGAATTAAAGATACAATAAACCCTAAAATAGATCTAATTACCACTTTTTGAGTATCTTCTAATCCATCAATCCATAAGAGAAAATACCCCATCACGTTATTATCAGTTTTTGAAGAAATAAAAAAACAAATGATTAAGAATACAATTAATGCGATTATCAATAATAACCAAACCAAGGTTCTTCTTTTCTTTTTAAGTGTATCTCTTTTATTTATACAAAGTTGCAACTTTTCATTTTCATTTTGTAGCTTAATTATATCCTTTTCATAATTAGCTTTTTGATTCTTATCCGATTCCAAATGCTGTTCTAAGATTGAAATACGTTGATCTTTTTCTGCCATCTTATCAGATGATTCTTTTATTTGTTTCTCTATGCTCGTAACATTTTCTTTAAGTGATTTATTATCTTGTTCAATCTTTTCAAGTTTCTCTTGTAGCTTATGTTCTGCTTTAGTCTTAACTATTT
>NZ_JADPLO010000074.1:0-26520 GCF_015667765.1 Bacteroides sp. 1001302B_160321_D4
TGGACTACAACCATTTATGACCAAAATTATTCTTTTACTGTTATTCCTGGAGATTTTAATGGAGATGGTTTATTGGATTTAGCTATGTTAACTAAGGATGATACGCATTTCATAATTATGAAAGCGTATCTGAATGAGGAAGGTAAATTAGGTTATAAAACAACAACCCGTTTGGGGGGAGTTGCTAGTCCTGTATTAGTTGGGCATTTTGAGGGAAATAGAAAAGATCAACTCCTAATCGGAAATAAATGCTACTCTTTTGATGATGAATTAGTAAAATATACTTCCCTAGAAATAAAAGGGACTTTGCCAAACAATGGGAGTTATGCAGTCATAGATGTTGATGGAGATAAATATGACGATATCATTGTGTATGATAAAAAAAAGAAGGAGGTTGTGGCTTATGCTATTAATTCTTATGGGAGTATCTTTGAATTGACGCATTTTTCATTTAATGAAGGGGAAATTAATGATCTCAAATTCGGGTACTTCAATAATGATCGATATGCAGATATCTTTTTTTATTGTAAATCCGGGGAACAATACAAACAATTGATATATTATTATAATGGAAAAGAATTTATTAAAGGAGAAATTACAGAATCACATCCTAATTTATCTTTTTTAGTTGCGGATTTTAATAATGATGGTATATCGGAATTAATGTCCTGTTATTATACAATTGATCAAGATAAAGAGGCTAGAGCTACGATTGTTAGTTATCCCGGATGTCATTTTACGAATAATATCTATGATATTGATGTTACGGATTTATTTCTATCTCCTGATATTTCTCCTGGAACTACAAGATTAGATGATGTGTATTCATATAAGGGAAAATCTTATGTTTATCCTATAAAACATGATCTTTTTGCCGGTGATTTTACAGGGGATGGTAGAGCTGATGTATTAGCCATTTCTCAATCCAGAGTAACAGGGCCGGGGGTGATTACACGTTTTCGTGACGTAAAATACAGTTTGGTAACTTTTGATGAACAATGTTCTTCTGATGTGGTGATTGATATCATAGATGGTAATGCGGGTAGGCGCTCTATTGAATATAATAGTCATGTACAATCACGTGTGAGTAAGAATCCGCTAATAAAAGGATTATATACTCATTGGAATAAGCAATACTCATTAATTCGAAATGTAAATTATGTACTAACATCCGATTTACATAAAGACATTCATATTGGTAAGAAGTCATATTCATATACTACTCCTTTTTATAGAAAGGATAAAGGTAACTTTGTTGGATTTGAAAAACAAATAATAACAGATTCTCTTTTAAATACTATAACGGTTAACACTTATAATGTATTAGGATCTCCCTGTATATTATATCTTGCCAAAAGCGAGTATCGTGTTGGACATGAAATCGTTTCGTCTACTAACTATGGAGCTGAATTACATAATTTGTCAGGGAGCTATTATTTGAGACATACATCCGTTTTTGAAACAGACTTGGATAAGCAATGTGAAAAAGTGGAGCAATATACTTATGATGAAATAGATAATATCATAATCTCTGATGTTAGTTATCAAGGATTTGCTAGGGTAAATAATATGCCAGAAAAAAGAATTTTAACCAATTATCAATATGTACGTCCGGATAATCTATTATATAAAAAGAAACCTTCAAAAATTACAACTGTCTACACAAGAGATGGAGCTAATAGTATCACTCAAACAAAAAGATACGCTTATACTCCACAAGGAAAAATTTCTTTAGAATCATTTAATTCATATTTTAAAAGATATCAATATAATGTATGTGGTCTTTTGGTTGCGGAGAGTATAGAAGATTCTATCACTAAAAAACAATTTGTTTATGAATATGATACTAACTTTTTACATCGGAGTAAGACTATATCTCCGACAGGCTTAATCTCAACTAATACAGCTGATGTCTACGGAAATACTCTTATTAATACCGGACCGGGAAATCTGAAAACATATTATACTTATGATGATTTATTCAGACCTTATAAAATTAAGGCTCCCGATGGTACTGTTTCAGTCCGGAAAGCAATAAGAGGAGGACGTGATAAACAAGGATTCTATGTTGCGAATTATGTTATATTGAATGGAAATACAGAAAAAAGTATTATTTTTAATAATGCCATACACTACGATTGTCTGGGGAGAGAAATTCGAAAAGAAAAAGTTCTATTAAATGGAACACATGAGCATATTGATATTTTTTATAACGAAAAAGGGTTATCAGAAAAGTTGTATTCATATAGAGGGAAAGTTTTAGTAAATTCGAAAGAAATGTATTATGATAATAAGAATCGTATTATACAAGAGAAAATATCATCTCCAGTTGATGTGGGCAAAAATGGAAAAACTATAGACTATGTTTATTATGATCCAAATGTCAGGAGAGGGAAAAAGGTAAAAGCTGTAATAACTAATGTATCTACTACTGATTCTATTGTTACAACAATGATATATAATCGTACTGCTTTACCTGTATTAAAAATTGAAAATAGTGATTCAATAGTTTACCAATATGATAGTGCTGATAACTTAATTAAGGTACGAACGGTAGGATACCCGACAGAGGATAAATATACAGATTATGGATTGAGAGTTTCTCATTTCAATAATTCTACAGGTAAATCGACATATGAATATAATAATTTCAATGAATTAGTTAAAGAAGTTGATGGTCAAGGAAATAAGATTGAATATGCTTATGATAAAGAGGGAAGAATAATAACAAAAACGACAGGAAAAAATACTGTTCATTATATTTATGACGCACTTACTGGTTGGCTAAAAGGAATTGAATCATTATCACATAAACTGGAATATTTATATGATAATATAGGACGGGTTATTGAAGAAAAGAAAACGACATTAGGGATACCGATGGTCAAGAAATATCAGTATGACAACTTTGGACGTTTATCAGTGTATACTTCTCCGTCTGGTTTCAAGCAAAAGAATGTATATGATGATAGATTTTGTGAATTGGTTGAGATTCGTGATATAACTACAGGCGATTCAAAAATTCTATGGAAACGCACGAAGGTCGATTCTTTGGGATATATTTCACAGGTTATTAATGGAGATAATCGAACAGTAGATTATACGTATAATAATCGTGGAGAATATACACATATTTATTCTCCGGGCGTTATTGATTTTTTATATCAATATGATCATCGTGATTTGATGCTTTCACGTAAAGAAAAGTTTTATACGGATGATTTATGGAAAGGATTTGATGAGCATTTCAGCTATGATACTTATGAAAGGCTTATTGCATCTGAAAGAAAAGGAAAAACAGGCCAAGAGGTTTCATATTCTTCCGGTTATCGGATTGCATCAAAATCCGACATAGGGAGTTATTTATATACTAGCGATAAATCTCGAATTCATAGCATATCCACAGTGTCAGAAAGAGATTATTATCCTTCACAGATATTAACCTTTTCAACAAATAATCGTATTGCTACAATACAAGAAAAAGATAAGATATGGACTTATGATTATGATGTAAATGAGATGCGTGCAAAAGCGGTGTTGGAAGAAAATGGTATTGTACGATTAACTAAATATTATTTTTCTAATTATGAAAAAGAATGTACTGATAACCAATCGACTGATATTGATTATATTTATGCAGGTGAAAATTTGGTAGCTTTAAGAAAGACTACTGAAAATCAGGTGGCTATATATTTTGTCTATTCTGATAATTTAGGTTCTATTCGATGCTTGACTGATTTTCAAGGGAATGTAGTACAACAGTTGGGGTATGACGCATGGGGGCAACGTCGCAATCCATTGACTGGCGAGAAATTGACTTCTATAGAATTGATCGATTCTTATCGTATTACGCGACGTGGATTTACAACTCATGAGCATATTGATGAAATGAACCTGATTAATATGAATGCGAGAATCTATGATCCTTTAATTGGTTGCTTTATTAGTGTTGATCCTCACGCTGCCATGAATTATATAATTAATCCTTATACTTATTGTAATGGCAATCCATTAAAATGGATTGATTTAACAGGAGAAGATATGTGGAGTACGTCTGACCCTGACTTGATAGACCGGATGTTTAATTTATACAAGGATGGCCAGAATATGTTTGGCAAACCTTATTCTGTAAGTAATGATTGGTTTTATCTAACTCATGATGAGTTTGTTAGAGCCTATGCAGTATATGGAGTTGCTGTATTTTCTTACAATGGTAGCTATGACTTGAGTAGTTATGGGACTATAAGTGATGGGGAAATCACAATTCATGGGAAGCTTCCGAAAAAAGAGGAAACTGGCATTCCTAGTGTAGGTGATGCTTATTCTATGATAAATTATGCAGTAGGGACATATACTGGAATAAAAGCTTACTCGCGTGTACATGATGGAATGTGGCGTGGAATGGATGGTAAATGGTACAAAACATCTTGGGGAGGTAACCAATATACAGGGGCTCGTAGTACTGTGATGAAAAAGGCTCTACGTTTAGAGAAAATTGGTAAATATATGTTCTGTCTTGATGCTGTAATTAATGGAGTTGTAATTTGGAACAATGCTTCTGAAAATAATTACGAACTTATATTCCAATCTTCGGCAAATATTGTTTTCGGATATATTTCTACTTATGGTGGACCTCCTGGAATGATTGTGGGAACAATGTATTATTCTATGACTTTCGCTCCTCATGGATTTATATTTTGTCCGATAACAGAACCGACTTTCTGTTCATCTGATAATACTTATGTTGAACCATATAAAAAAATATATTGAGAATGAATATACTTAAACAAATATATGAGATATATGAATATCTGTTTTATCGAACATATATATGGCAGCTTAGATTGTGGGGAGAAAAGCGGTCGCCAGAAGTAGCAGGGTTATTACTACCGACTTCATTGTTTACTTTTGTTTTTGTTGGCCCAATAGTTGGAGTATTACATTCATTGGAAGTACCAAACAATGAAGAGTTAGGTATACTTTTGGCTGTTATATTCACTTTTGTTGCTCATAGATTATTTATTAGTGATGGACAATATTTGTCTATTGCTGATAAATATCGTAATGAAACTAAAGAAAAACAACGACAACGTATGAAGCAAGTTTGGATTTTTTTAGCAATAAATCTTATTTGGGTAATATTCTGCATCTTCTTATTCATCAAAGTGATACCCCCGCCATCAAATGCAGATACCTCTAATAAGAATCCTTCTCCAGAATATATAGAGATGCTGAAAGATATAAGAGACCGACGAGCACAATAGAATATAAACAGTGAAATAAATTTGTTGTATAATAGATTATAATTTAGAACTTAGAAAAATGAGAATTATTTTATTTTTATTATTGGGTTGGTACACAATCGGAAATATACAAGCACAAATCAAAGAGCCTGTAAAGTTCAAAAATGAGTTGAAAATGACATCTGAAACGGAAGCGGAAATCGTGTTTACTGCTTCGATAGAGAAAGGATGGCATGTGTATTCGACCGGGCTAGGGGATGATGGACCTATTTCCGCTACTTTCAACATCAATGCGAGTAATCATGTAGAAACAATGGGTAAATTGCAACCTGTTGGAAAAGAAATCAGCATCTATGATAAGATGTTCGAGATGAATGTGCGCTATTTTGAAGATACGGTACAGTTTATCCAAAAAGTGAAATTTACAGGAAATGATTACTTTATGGATGGGTTTCTGGAGTTTGGAGCTTGTAACGATGAGAGCTGTTTACCTCCGACTCAAATTCCTTTTAAATATGGGAAAAAAGCAGAAGCAGATTTAATAGTTGTAAAAGGGAAAGAAGAGGCTCCGGTAAATGTGGTAGAGAAGCAATCGGAAAGTGATCTTTGGAAACCGGTAATCAATGAATTACAGGTGTTAGGTGAAGAACATTCTCAAGAGGATAAATCTTGGTTGTATGTCTTTGTCACTGGATTTCTTGGCGGATTATTGGCTTTGTTCACTCCCTGCGTATGGCCGATTATTCCTATGACTGTGAGTTTTTTCCTGAAAAGAAACAAGGATAAGAAGAAAGGAATTCGGGATGCATGGACTTATGGTGCTTCAATTGTCGTGATTTATGTAACACTGGGATTAGCAATTACTTTAATATTTGGTGCCAGTGCATTGAACGCTTTATCAACAAACGCCGTATTCAATATTCTTTTCTTCCTGATGTTGGTTGTTTTTGCAGCTTCTTTCTTTGGAGCATTTGAACTTACTTTACCTTCTAAATGGAGCAATGCAGTGGACAGCAAAGCGGAAGCGACGAGTGGCCTATTAAGCATTTTTCTGATGGCATTTACGTTATCTCTAGTGTCTTTCTCTTGTACAGGGCCGATTATCGGCTTTCTGCTCGTACAGGTTTCTACGACAGGTAGCGTGATTGCTCCTGCTATCGGAATGTTAGGCTTTGCCATCGCTTTGGCTTTACCATTCACACTGTTTGCTCTTTTTCCTTCGTGGCTGAAATCAATGCCTAAGTCAGGAGGGTGGATGAATGTAATTAAAGTGACATTGGGTTTTCTGGAACTGGCTTTTGCTTTGAAATTTTTGTCGGTTGCGGACTTAGCCTATGGCTGGAGAATCCTGGATAGGGAAACTTTCCTTGCGTTATGGATTGTGATTTTCGGACTAATGGGGTTATATCTGTTGGGAAAGATCAAGTTTCCGCATGACGGTGATGAAAACAGGGTAGGCGTGGGGCGCTTCTTTCTTGCGCTTGTTTCTTTAGCATTTGCTGTATATATGATTCCCGGACTTTGGGGGGCACCTTTGAAAGCTGTCAGTGCATTTGCTCCTCCTGTGATGACACAGGACTTTAATTTATATTCGAATGAGGTCCACCCCAAATTCAAGGATTATGAAATAGGTATGGAGTATGCACGACAACAGGGAATGCCTGTGATGATCGATTTTACCGGATATGGTTGTGTGAATTGTCGTAAGATGGAAGCGGCTGTATGGACAGATAGTAAAGTGGGTGGTATCATCAATGATAAGTATGTACTTATCTCTTTGTATGTGGATGATAAAACTCCATTGAATGAGCCTATAAATGTTGTGGAGAATGATACGGAACGCACTTTACGAACAGTAGGCGATAAATGGAGCTATCTGCAACGGGTGAAGTTTGGAGCAAATGCCCAACCTTTTTATGTATTGCTGGATAATGACGGTAATCCGTTGAATAAATCTTATGCATATAATGAAGATATTCCAAAATATATAGAGTTCCTGCAGGAAGGGCTGGAGCGATATGTGAAATGATGAATTTTAGACATTCAGCTTGTATGTTATGGCTTATAGCTAAAGTTTGGAATGAGAAAAAGAATAATTCTTTTTGGGCATTTTCATAGAAATACATAGAATAGTGTTATCTTTGTAAAGTGACATCGGGTTTAATAGAGCAAATTGTATAATAATATTTGTATCTGACATATAAGCAGTATGAGGGCGAAGATTTCTGCTGTGATGTTCTGAATTACATGATCTGAAAATGTGAATGTTGTCCTTGTCAAGATGGGCAGATTAAGATAAAGATCCCTCGTGGATCGGCTGCCTGTGAAGGTCGCTCTATTGTTTGTTTTGTTTGTGTTTTGGTGCACCTTTTTTCTGATAAAGAATAAGGTGCACTCTTTTTATAGTTATGTATATGTAATATTAAATATATTTTTCAATAAAAAAGAAGATGGGTGAAAAAGCTTCAATGTGGAATCTTTGGCACGGCTGTCACAAATTAAGTGAAGGCTGCCGTCATTGTTATGTATATCGGACGGATGGTAAATATGGAAAAGACAGTTCGGTGGTGACAAAGACAGAAAAGTTCGATTTACCCTTGCAGCGTAAAAAGAATGGTACGTATAAGATACCTTCGGGAAATTTGGTATATACCTGTTTTACTTCAGATTTTCTCATTGAAGATGCGGATGAATGGCGTGCCGAAGCGTGGGAGATGATGCGGATACGACAGGATCTTCGTTTCCTCTTTATCACTAAACGGATAGACCGGTTGCAACAGTGTCTGCCTCCCGATTGGGGAGATGGCTATGACAATGTGACCATTTGCTGCACGATGGAGAACCAGGATAGAGTGGATTATCGTTTACCTATTTATAAAGAAATGCCTATTAAACATAAAATCATTATCTGCGAGCCGCTTCTTAGTCGGATTGATTTCAGAGGTGAGCTGGGAGAGTGGGTGGAACAGGTAGTGGCAGGAGGAGAGTCAGGCAAAGAAGTCCGGGTATGTGATTACGAGTGGGTATTGGATATCCGGCAGCAATGTATAGATGCGAATGTCGGTTTTTGGTTTAAGCAGACAGGGAGTTATTTATTAAAAGACGGACATGAGTATAAGGTTGCACGACAATTTCAACATTCGCAGGCGAGAAAGGCGGAGTTGAATTATACACCTGATAAATAAGAAATAAAGATTAATACAGATCTTTTTTACTGAAAGCGAGGGTTGCTTAGCAATCTTCGCTTTCGTTTTATTGAGTACAAAATACGGATAATCACGTCTTTTTATAAAGATATTGTGTAAATTTTAAATTATCCATATTAATGAAACAGATAAAACTGTTACTTCTTTTAGCTTCCGCCTCCGTTACGGGAGCACTTGCGCAAAGCAATGGATTGACGGATATGAGTCAGAGCCGTTTTGCGAAGATGGCGAATACCGGAATCAGTGCCGTACATTGGACAGATGGATTCTGGGGAGATCGCTTTCAGATATTTAGCCGGACTTCCCTGCAAAGTATGTGGAATACTTGGAACACACCAGAAATATCCCACGGTTTCCGTAATTTTGAGATTGCCGCTGGTGTGTGTAAGGGTGAACATTGGGGACCTCCGTTCCATGACGGAGATATGTATAAATGGATGGAGGGTGTGGCTTCTGTCTATGCTGTCAATAAAGATCCGGAACTGGATAAGTTAATGGATAACTTTATTACTTGTGTCGTAAAAGCCCAACGTGCAGATGGTTATATACATACGCCTGTTGTTATCGAAGAACTGAATAAAGGTATTGACTCTCATGCATTAGGGGATCAGCATAAACAAACAGTCATCGGAACGAAAGTAGGTGACGAGAATGAAAAAGGAGCTTTTGCCAATCGGCTGAACTTTGAGACATATAACTTGGGACACCTGATGATGGCGGGTATTGTGCATCGTCGTGCCACCGGAAAGACTACTCTTTTTGATGCTGCCGTAAAAGCAACGGATTTTCTTTGCCATTTTTACGAAACGGCTTCTGCCGAACTGGCTCGCAATGCCATTTGCCCTTCACATTATATGGGAGTGGTCGAAATGTATCGTGCCACAGGAAATCCCCGTTATCTGGAACTTTCAAAGAATCTGATTGATATCCGTGGTATGGTGGAGAACGGTACGGACGATAATCAGGACCGTATTCCTTTCCGCGACCAGTATCGTGCAATGGGGCATGCCGTACGTGCAAATTATCTATATGCAGGAGTAGCGGATGTATATGCCGAGACAGGCGAACAACAATTGATGAAAAATCTGATTAGTATCTGGAATGATATTGTCACCCGGAAGATGTACGTGACCGGAGCTTGTGGTGCTCTTTATGATGGAACGTCACCGGACGGGACTTGCTATGAGCCGGATAGTATTCAGAAGGTACATCAGAGCTACGGACGTCCTTATCAGTTGCCGAATAGTACAGCGCACAATGAAACATGTGCCAATATCGGAAATATGCTTTTCAACTGGCGTATGCTGGAAGTGACAGGGGATGCGAAATATGCTGACCTTGTAGAGACTTGTCTTTATAATAGTGTATTGAGCGGTATCAGTCTGGACGGAAAGAAATATTTCTATACCAATCCGCTTCGTATCAGTGCCGATCTTCCTTACACGCTTCGCTGGCCGAAAGAACGGACGGAATATATCAGTTGTTTCTGCTGCCCGCCGAATACATTGCGTACATTGTGTCAGGCACAGAATTACGCCTACACATTGAGTCCGGAAGGCATTTACTGTAACTTGTATGGTGCAAATACGCTGACTACGACTTGGAAAGACAAAGGAGAGCTGGCATTAACACAAGAGACGGATTATCCCTGGGAAGGAAAGGTACGCGTAACGTTGGATAGAGTTCCTCGTAAGGCGGGTGCTTTCTCGCTCTTCTTACGTATTCCTGAATGGTGCGAAAAGACTACGCTCACAGTGAATGGACAGCCGCTGCAAACCAATGCAAAGGCAAATTCGTATGCGGAAATAAATCGTACATGGAAGAAGGGGGATGTAGTGGAGCTGGTGATGGATATGCCTGTCCGTTTGCTCGAAGCCCATCCGTTAGCAGAGGAGATTCGTAATCAGGTGGTCGTGAAGCGCGGGCCGTTGGTTTACTGTCTGGAAAGTATGGATATTGCAAACGGGGAAAAGATTGATAACGTATTGATTCCCGCTGATATAAAACTAACTCCGAAGAAAATCACAATTGAAGGCAGTCCGATTGTTGCACTTGAAGGAATGGCACGTCTGGCATCTGCAACTTCGTGGGAAGGAGTGCTTTACCGGCCGGTTGTTCAGGCTGAAAAGACAGTAAATATCCGTTTGATTCCTTATTATGCCTGGGGAAACAGAGAAAAGGGAGAAATGACTGTATGGATGCCTCTTGCCAGATAGTCCGGATTGTTTAGTATACAGAAATGAAAAAAATCATGAAAAAGTTATTTGTAACGGCTATATGTATCTTGTGCAGTCACTGGCTATTGGCCGGTGAGATATGGATTTCTCCCAAGGGTAGTGACTTCAACGACGGAACTCGTCAATCTCCTAAAGCCACGCTGACTTCTGCCTTACGACAAGCACGAGAATGGCGCAGGACAGAGGATAACCGTATTCAAGGTGGAATCACAATCTATATGGAAGGTGGAACCTATGCCTTCCATGAACCGTTTTTTATCCGTCCGGAAGATAGCGGAACCAAAGAATCGCCCACAATCATTCGCTCGGTAGGCGATGAAAAAGTGATATTGAGTGGAGGAATCAGCATAAATGGCTGGAAGAAGCAAGGGAAAGTTTGGGTAGCAGATGTACCGGTATTTAATGGACGTCCATTGGATTTCCGCCAGTTGTGGGTGAATGGAAAAAAGGCAGTTCGTGCCCGTGATGTGGAGGATTTCGAAAAGATGAATCGCATTTGCAGTGTGGATGAGAAGAATGAAATTCTTTATGTACCTGCAGTTTCCATTCGCAGGCTTATTGATAATAAAGGGAATTTGAAAGCTAAATATGCCGAGATGGTATTACATCAGATGTGGTGTGTTGCCAATCTTCGGATTCGTTCAGTTGAAGTGCAGGGAGATAGCGCGGCAATACGTTTTCATCAACCGGAAAGTCGGATTCAGTTTGAGCATCCCTGGCCGCGTCCGATGGTGACGACAGACGGACATAATTCTGCTTTCTATCTGACAAATGCCCGCGAATTGCAGGATGTACCCGGAGAATGGTATCATGATATAGATGCCCGTAAGATATATTATTATCCACGGGAAGGAGAGAAGATGCAGGAGGCGAAAGTGATCGTACCTGCTGTTGAGACATTAGTACGGGTGGAAGGAACTGTGGATCGTCCTGTGTGTCATATTCGTTTCGAGAAAATTACTTTTTCCTATACTACATGGATGCGTCCGTCAGAAAAAGGACATGTACCTCTTCAGGCAGGTATGTATCTGACAGATGGTTACCGGATTGATCCGAAAATGCAACGGGATTACTTGAATCATCCGTTGGATAACCAAGGATGGTTGGGACGTCCCGCAGCTGCTGTTCGTGTGGCTGCTGCAAGGCAGATTGATTTCGAGCGTTGCCGGTTCGAGCATTTAGGTTCAACCGGATTGGATTATGAAGAAGCGGTGCAAGGCGGTGTTGTTCGTGGCTGTCTCTTCCGCGATATTGCCGGAAATGGTCTGTTAGTCGGCAGTTTTTCTCCGGCTGCCCATGAGACGCATTTGCCATACGATCCTGCTGATCGTCGGGAAGTATGCACACAGCAACAAATCAATAATTGTTATTTCACGGAAATAGGCAATGAAGATTGGGGATGCCTTGCCATTGCTGCGGGATATGTAGGAGACGTCAATATCGAGCATAATGAAATCAGTGAAGTGCCTTATAGTGGTATCAGTCTTGGTTGGGGATGGACGCAAACTGTGAATTGTATGCGTAATAACAGAGTACATGCCAATCTGATTCATCATTATGCGAAACACATGTATGATGTGGCAGGTATTTACACACTCGGTTCGCAGCCGAAAAGTTATGTAACGGAGAATTGCGTGCATAGTATTTATAAGCCGGGGTATGTACACGACCCTAATCACTGGTTCTATCTTTATACGGATGAAGGTTCTTCCTTTATTACTGTACGTGATAATTGGACAGAAGGAGAGAAGTATCTGCAAAATGCCAATGGTCCGGGAAATGTATGGGAAAACAATGGTCCGAAGGTGGATAGTGTTATTCGTGAACGTGCGGGACTGGAAGTAGGATATAAGGATTTACTAAATATCCAGTAGGTATTGACAAGTCATTTAACTGTAATACGTGATTCGTTCCACAGATATGGAACTAAAGGAAAACAATTGTAGAACTAAAGGGAAACAGATGTGGAACTAAACGTCAACCACTGTGGAACGAATTATTTCTTACGATTCAGTTTGTTAGTAATAGAAAGAATAATGAAAAAGAAATATATGATATTGCTTAGTGCCTTGTCTTTGGCAAGCAGCACATTTGCCCAGACCTGGATATGGTATCCGGGAGACTACGAAATCTGGCTGGGAAATCAAATGAATAACCGTCGTATGGAACGAGGTGCATTTTTTCCTCCTTTTTGGAAAACGGACAGTCATTATGTTGTCGTAGAATTCAGCAAGCAACTGAATCTTTCCGAGCCGGAAGAGATCTTTATTGCTGCCGAAGGAAAGTACAACGTCAAACTGGATGGAAAGCTCCAGTTCGGTATGCCGGAAACCATGTTGCTTCCGGCCGGAAAACATAATCTGAACATTAAAGTCTGGAATCAGGCTACTCCTCCCACTATTTATGTGAAGGGAAAAACGGTGAATTCAGACTCTTCCTGGCGTGTAACTTACGAAGATAAAGAATGGATTGACGAGAGCGGAAAAGCCAGTGACACATCTGCCACTATCTATATGGATGCCGGATGCTGGAACTTTGACGGAGCTACCCAACGTCCTTCCCAATTCAGTCTGATGCGTGAACCGCAGCAACCTGTTACGAAGACAGAACAGCCCGAAGGAGGTATCCTTTATGATTTTGGAAAAGAAACATTCGGATTTATCACATTGAAGAATCTTTCCGGAAAAGGAAAAATAGAAATTTATTATGGTGAAAGCCCGGAAGAAGCAAAAGATAAAGCATATTGCGAAACATTGGACAAACTCTTGCTCGAACCGGGACAAGTGACCGACCTTGCTATCCGCAGCACTTCTCCTTTGAGTAATTCTGAAAACGAATATACATTGGAGAACAGCAAAGCCTTCCGTTATGTCTATGTATCTCACGAGCCGGATGTACAGATTGGAGAAGTCTCCATGCAATATGAATATCTTCCTGAAGAATACCGCGGAATTTTCCGTTGCAATGATGAAGAACTGAATCGTATTTGGGAAGTTGGCGCATACACCATGCATCTCACTACCCGCGAATTCTTCATTGACGGTATCAAACGTGACCGTTGGGTATGGAGTGGCGATGCCATTCAAAGTTATTTGATGAATTATTATCTTTTCTTTGATAACGAATCCGTCAAACGTACAATCTGGTTACTTCGTGGCAAAGACCCTGTGACCAGCCACAGTAATACAATCATGGATTATACTTTCTACTGGTTCCTTAGCGTATATGACTATTATATGTATAGTGGCGACCGCCATTTTGTCAACCAACTGTATCCACGTATGCAAACAATGATGGATTACGTGTTGGGACGTACCAATAAGAATGGCATGGTAGAAGGTATGACCGGTGACTGGGTATTTGTGGACTGGGCAGACGGCTATCTGGATAAAAAAGGCGAACTCTCTTTTGAACAAATCTTATTTTGCAGAAGTCTGGAAACGATGGCTTTGTGTGCGGAATTGGTTGGAGATGCCAATGGCAAACAGAAATACGAGAAACTGGCTGCTGCTTTGAAAGCAAAGTTAGAACCTGCCTTCTGGAATAACGAGAAACAGGCATTTGTACATAACTGCGTCAACGGTCAGCAAAGTGATGCAGTCACCCGCTATGCGAATATGTTTTCTGTCTTCTTTCAATATTTGAATGAAGATAAGCAACAAGCCATTAAACAGTCTGTTCTGCTGAATGACAGTATTCTGAAAATAACAACTCCCTATATGCGTTTTTACGAACTGGAAGCACTTTGTGCTCTTGGCGAACAGGATGCTGTAATGAAAGAAATGAAAGCCTATTGGGGTGGAATGTTGAAGGAAGGCGCTACCTCCTTCTGGGAGAAATATAACCCCGAAGAAACCGGAACGCAACATCTTGCCATGTATGGCCGCCCATACGGAAAGAGTTTATGCCATGCCTGGGGAGCGAGTCCTATCTACCTGTTGGGCAAATATTATCTGGGAGTGAAACCTGTAAAAGAAGGATATAAAGAGTTTGCTATTGCTCCTGTGTTGGGAGGATTGAAATGGATGGAAGGCACTGTACCCACTCCGAATGGCAATATCCATGTCTATATGAACAGCAAAACGATGAAAGTGAAAGCAACAGAAGGGAAAGGCTATCTGACCATCAAAAGCCGTCGTCCACCTAAAGCAAATATCGGAACACCGGAAAAAGTGTCGGAAGGAGTATGGCGCCTCTGGATCGATTCACCTGAAGAAAGAATTGTTACCTATCATTTATAATACATTGTTAATTAGTTAGTGGAGTAGTCCTTGATTAACGGTTCCTCTTTTTAATGGGGGATTGTTAATCGGGGACTTTTTTTATTGGAATGTGTGCCACCTTTTCTAAATTTTACTACTTTTGTTTTGTGAAAGACACTTAATTGTAATACGTCTTTTGTTCTTTTGGAAAAACAATTAAACAAAATCCAAGGAATGTTAGATAAATCAGCTCAATACACTAATACAGATGACGAGAAGCTCTTTTCCTTCATAGAAAAAGGAGATAAAGGAGCTTTTACACAAGCTTATGACAGATATCATAAGCTGCTATATGTATTAGCTTACCGTTATTTAATGAATGCAGACATGGCAGAAGATGTAGTACAACATGTCTTTGCCCGTTTATGGGAATTTAGGTCGGAACTACATGTAGGAATCAGCCTTAAGAACTATCTGTTCACTATGACGAAAAATCATGTCTTAAATCTGATTCGTAATGAGAATAGTGCAATCAGCAAGAACTATGAGATAGCCCAATCGACGCCTGTCTACGAAGATAATCTGATAGAAAATCTGGAGAAGAAAGAATTGATGGCCTCTTTTTATAAAGCGGTAGATATGCTTCCACCGCAGAAACGCAGTATTTGTTTGATGAAAGTGAAAGAGGAACTAACGAATCAGGAAATAGCCGAACGGATGAATCTGTCTGTTAATACAGTCAAAACACATTATACAGAAGCATTGAAAATGTTACGTATTCATTTAAGTAAAATGCTAATAATTGTTACTTTTGTCACACTAATGACATATTTAAGTGTCCACTATTTAAGATAAAAAGAGAATGAATCGACCCACTGATAAACAAATAGAAGAAGTGCTTGCCGGAGTTGCTACACCGGAGGATGCAAAATTTGTGGCGGAATGGTTTGCCACAGAAGAAGGGAACACTTACCTGGATGCTGTGATGACTCGGGAGGCAGAATATTTAAAAGCCGAAACGGCAGAAATATATGTAGACCATACTATACCTTCAGAAAAGATGTACCATCAGATCCAAAAGAACATATCACGCAAACAGATCAAACGTATCTGCTTCCGTGTGGCTGCAATCTTGATTCCCGTTATTTTCCTGATAGGTCTTTATTTACAGATCAATTCCCGGGTGGATTTATTCGGCACTACGGAGTATGAGGAAATTCGTGTTGCCAAAGGAGAGCGGATACAGATGATGTTTCAAGACGGGACACGAGTTTATATCAATTCAGATTCCTGGTTGAAGTATCCTAAAAAGTTCGGATTGAGTAAGCGGGAAGTTTTCCTGGTGGGAGAAGCCTATTTCGTGGTAGCCAAGAATAAAAAACGTCCGTTTATTGTTAATCTGAACGGACCTTCCGTTCATGTACTGGGTACTTCTTTTGATGTACAAGCCTACCCGGAGAATAAAGACATTGTGATCTGTCTGGATGAAGGACATGTAAACCTGACTCTCTCCTCTGCAAAAGAATACCCGTTACTGCCGGGCGAGAAACTGATATATAATAAAGAAAGTGACCAGTGCCGGATAATCAAAAACGATCATTCAAAGCAAGGCTCAATGTGGAAAGACAATGTGATTTCTTTTAAAGATACTCCTCTGGCAGAAGTGGTCAAGGTTCTGAACCGCTGGTATAATGTAAACTTTAAGATAGAGGATGAGCAGGCATCGAAATATGTATATACGTTGACCTCGGATAATACGATACTGGAGAAGGTGCTTCAGGATTTGGAAAAGATTGCGCCGGTAAAATTTGAATATGATGAAGTCCGGAAAGAAGTGACAGTCCGAATGAAATAGGACGGAAAGAAGTAAAATATACTGGATAGGATAATAGAATGAGGACAGGCTGTGTATATACGCAGCCTTTACTGTTTTAGGATAAGAATGTTATGAAATAAATTAGGCTTATGAAAAAAAACTCTTTTTTCTCTCACCCGCTTTTTTGACTTGTGTGTCTACTAAGCATAAATGAGATTTTAAATCTAAGTTTAACTTTAATCAAAGCAAGTAGTATGAAACACAAAGTTCTGCTCGTATTGTTGCTGGGGATAATCATAAGCGTTTCCGCTTCTGCCCAAAAGGTGACAATGAATCTTAAACAAGTAAAGCTGGAGAAAGTATTCTCTGCCATTACACAGCAAACTGGTCTTACGGTGGCTTATAGCCGTACGATCGTCAATCCGGATCGAATAGTGACGGTAGAAGCAAAGAATCAGGAACTATCTAAAGTTCTGAATGATTTGTTTCTCGGTACTAACATAAACTATGAGATCGGAAAAACAAAAATTTATTTGAAGGAGAAAGTTACGGATTCTGAACAACAAACCAGTAATGCGAACAAAAGAAATATATCCGGTCGGGTAGTCGATGAAAAAGGAGAGCCGATTATTGGCGCCAGTGTGATGGTGCAAGGCAGCTCTTTGGGTACAATAACGAATGTAGACGGACGTTATACTTTGGCTAATGTTCCCGAAAACAGTACGATTACAGTATCATACATCGGATATATTACGGTTAATTACGCTGCTACCAGCAGAAATCTGTCCCAAGTAGTTCTCCGCGAAGATAGTAAGACACTGGAAGAAGTGGTAGTGGTGGGATATGGTACGCAAAAGAAAGTAAACCTGACTGGTGCCGTTGCTATCGTTTCGGGTGATGAACTGACGACCCGTTCTGCTGCTAACTTATCACAGCTTCTGCAAGGTTCTGTACCGAATATGAACGTAAACTTTAGTTCGGGACGTCCCGGACAAGGGGGAAGCTTCAATATCCGTGGTGTCAACTCCATTAGTGCGGATGCAGCACCTCTGACTATTATTGATGGAATCGAGGGAGATATAAATAAGGTAAACCCCAATGACGTAGAATCCATCAGTGTTTTAAAGGATGCTTCGGCTGCTGCCGTATATGGTGCCCGTGCTGCTTATGGAGTTATTTTGGTTACAACCAAGAATGGAAAGGTAGGCAAGACCAATGTCAGCTATAACGGTCGTTTCAGTTTTGGTGAAACGACAACTTCTACGGATTTTGAGACGCGTGGTTATTATTCGGCCGGTATCAATGATATGTTCTACAAAACATACCAGGGCGTCCCTTATACACATTATACCCAAGAAGATTACCATGAATTATGGATTCGCCGTAATGATAAAGTGGAAGATCCTTCCCGTCCATGGGTGGTAGAAAAAAACGGAGAGTATAAATATTACGGCAACTTTGACTGGTATAATTGTTTGTTTGATAATACCCGCCCTACTTGGGAGCATAACTTGACGGTTTCGGGAGGAACCGAAAAAGTGAAGTACATGCTATCAGGCAACTACTATAATCAGAAAGGAATTATCAGAATAGATCCGGACCGTTTTAAGAAATATACTTTTCGTTCGAAAATCATTGCCAATATCACTTCCTGGTTTGAATTGAGTAACAATACTTCCTATTACCATTCTGAATATACCTATCCGGGACTATCAGGAGTGAATGACGTTTTCACCAGAGCCGGGCGGCATGCTTTGGCAAGTATTGTGCCGATGCATCCGGATGGAACTCTGGTTTACAGAACAGGTTTGACAGACACAGGAGAAGTGGCAGATGGTGTTAGTGCCGTATTATTGAATGGCGGCCACCATAACCGGGATCGTGAATATGAGTTTGTAACTACGTTCGAGGCCGTATTGAAACCCATCAAACATTTTGAGGTTCGTGCAAACTACAGCTGGGCGCATTACAACCAGCAGAATTTGAATCGTTCCGTAGATGTATTATACTCCAGAAATCCGGGAGAAACAATCACAATGGATAACGGACGTACCAGAGGCAATTATTTGTCGGAAATACAAAACAACCAGATACGCCAAACTTTCAACTTATACGGGACGTATGACAATACCTTCGCAAATGCACATTCTGTAAAGGTCATTGTGGGAGGTAACTATGATTATAAGTATTTCAAGAAACTGGGAATGAAACGTAACGGGTTACTCTCTGAATCTCTCGATGATTTTAACCTGGCAAAAGGTGATGATATATCCATAACCGGAGGACAAGAGGAATATGCGATTCTTGGTTTTTTCTATCGTTTGAATTATGGATATAAAGACCGCTATCTATTTGAAGCCAGCGGACGTTATGACGGTAGTTCCCGTTTCCGTCGAGGACATCGTTTCGGTTTCTTCCCGTCGTTCTCTGCCGGATGGCGTGTCAGTGAAGAAGCCTTCTTTACACAAGCCAAAAACTATGTAAGTAATCTGAAACTAAGACTGTCTTACGGATCATTGGGAAATCAGAAAACAGTAGGCTATTATGACTATCTGCAACTGATTAATACCGGAGCGGTAATGAACTATGCTTTCGGAGATACTACGAAAGGCGATTATGCCTATGAGTCAGCTCCGAACTCTACCGATTTGACTTGGGAAACTGTAATCACAAAAAATATAGGTTTGGACTTGGGTTTTCTTAATAACCGTTTGAATGTATCTTTTGATGCATATATTCGTGATACCAAAGATATGTTGATGGCAGGAAAGACTTTGCCTGGCGTATATGGTGCCTCTTCTCCCAGAATGAATGTGGCAGACTTGCGTACGAAAGGGTGGGAAGCATCTGTTACTTGGGGAGATAGTTTTACTTTGGCAAGCAAGCCTTTCAACTACCGGATAATGGCTGGTATCGGAGATAACACCTCCAAAGTGACAAAATATGATAATCCCAACCGAACGCTGACTGATCCTTACGAAGGACAGCAGTTGGGCGAAATATGGGGATACGTAGTAGACGGTTATTTTAAAACGGATGAAGAAGCAAGGAATTATAAAGTGGACCAATCGTTCGTTAACCAAATGATTAATGCAAGCGCTTTGGATAATGGACTTCATGCCGGTGACCTCAAATTTGTCGATTTGGATGGTAACAACAAGATTGAACAGACAACATCAGCTAATGACCGGAAAGACATGAAAGTGATCGGTAACTCATTGCCGCGCTATAATTATAATTTCGGAATCTCTGCAGATTGGTATGGAATTGATTTTTCAGTTCTTTTTCAGGGCATTGGCAAACAAAATTGGTATCCTGGTGCTGAAACGTCCATGTTTTGGGGACCTTATTCCCGACCATACGCTAGTTTTATTCCTTCCGACTTTATGAGCCAGGTATGGAGTGAAGAAAATACAAATGCTTATTTCCCACGTCCCAGAGGATATGTGGCTCTCGGTAGTAATCGTGAATTGGCAGTGGTTAATACTAAATATTTGCAGAATCTGGCTTATTGTCGGTTGAAGAATCTTTCTATTGGTTACACATTGCCGGATAAATGGCTTTCTAAAATAGGTTTCGAGAAAATACGTGTTTACTTTAGTGGTGAGAACTTGCTGACATTCACTAAGCTACATTCCGATTATATTGATCCGGAACAAGCATCGGCAAGTAACAGCTGGAAAACAAGTAAAAGTGACGCAAATATTTATCCCTGGGCAAAGACATACTCTTTTGGTGTAGATATAACGTTCTGATAATAATGAATATAAAGGAATATAGTATGAAAATAATGAAATATACATTGTGGGCGACTGTTGGTCTGTCGTTGTTATTTGCTTCTTGTGAAAGCATATTGGATATAAATCCGAAAGATCGCTTGACGACTAAGGATTATTTTACGAATGAAGAGCAATTACAGTTGTACAGTAACCAGTTCTATTCAAACAATTTTCCGGGTGACGGTGATATTTATAGGGACGATGCTGATATGCTGATTGTATCTCCTTTAAGCGACGAAGTGAGTGGGCAACGTGTCATTCCGGAAACGGGTGGAGGATGGAGTTGGAGTGCACTGCGATCAATTAATTTTTTATTGGATAATCTGGGAAACTGTAAAGACCAGAAAGTGCGCGACAAATATGAAGCCCTGGCACGCTTCTTCCGTGCTTATTTCTATTTTGAAAAGGTGAAACGTTTTGGAGATGTACCTTGGTACGATAAAGTACTCGGCTCGGATGATGCTGATTTATACAAAGCCAGGGATTCACGCGAATTTGTGATGGGAAAGATAATGGAAGATCTTAATTTTGCCATAGAGGTTTTTAAAGAAACCAACCGGACAAAAGAACTTTATCGTGTAACCTGGTGGACTGCCCAGGCATTAAAGTCACGTGTAGGATTATTTGAAGGTACTTATCGTAAATATCATGGATTGGGTGATTATGAGAAATACTTGAATGACTGTGTAAGTGCCTCTAATGAAATCATGACTGCTTCCGGAGGATATTCATTGTATCAATCCGGCTCACAGTCCTATCGTAATCTCTTTAAATCCGAGAATGCGATTGATGCGGAAATCATATTGGCAAGGGATTATAATAATGATTTGAGTCTGGTTCATAAAGTACAAGCTTTTGAGAATTCTCCGACATTAGGCCGCCCCGGACTTTCGAAAAAACTGGTCAATTATTATTTAATGAAGAACGGCAACCGTTTCACCGACCAGCCCAATTATGCAACAATGGAATTCAAGGATGAAATAGTCAATCGTGATCCGCGTTTAGCGCAAACAATCCGTACTTCAAATATAAATATGAATGTCACGATGACCGGATACCACTTGCTGAAATATGCAAATGATAATATGAGCTATACAGGTGATTCAAGCAATGACCTTCCTCTGTTCAGATTGGCAGAAGTTTATTTGAACTATGCCGAAGCAAAGGCAGAATTAGGCACACTGACGCAAACTGATATCGACAATACGATAAACAAATTGCGGACACGTGCAGGAGTCACGGGAAAACTGAATATGAACGCAGCAAACCTTTCTCCGGACCCTTATATGTGTGCTCCGGAAACCGGTTATGTGAATGTCACAGGAGATAATAAAGGGGTGATTCTGGAAATCCGCCGGGAACGTGCGATAGAGCTGGTCATGGAAGGCTTCCGTTATTATGATTTGATGCGCTGGAAAGAGGGGCAATGTATGGCCCAATCCTTTAAAGGATTTTATCTTCCTGCTACAGCTATCAATAAAGCGTATGATATTGATGGAGACGGAACAAATGATGTCTGTTTCTACACCACATCTTCGCAACCCAATGTGGGGAGTGTGACGTATGTAAAACTGGCTTCTGATGGAAGTGGCACCTCTTTGTCGGAAGGTAATTATGGTAATTTGTTGTGTTATAGCTGGATCGACCGTACTTGGAATGAGAACCGTGATTATCTATATCCGGTACCAAGACAGGAAATAACACTATCTGACGGTGTTGTAACCCAAAATCCGGGATGGAATGAATAACAAGTATAAAAGATATAAATAATAGATTTATGAAAAAGATAGTAATATATACATTGATTTCCTTCATATTCTCTGTTTTTGCCAGCAGTTGTGAAGATAATAAAGACAATTCATTGTACTATCCTGATTTCACGTGGGATACAGGAGATGGAGAGGAAGACGAAGATCCCGTAACTGAAACGTCCATGCGTGTAGCAACTTATAACTTACAGGTGGAGACTGGTACAGGATGGACTAACCGACGGGAACGTGTGGCACAATTAATCAAAGACTACGATTTTGAGATTTGTGGATTCGAAGAAGCCAGTTGGGAACAACGTTCCTACTTAGGAACTCAACTTGCGAGTGATTATCAGATTCTCGCTTATGGTCGTGACACTGGAAATGACGATAACAAGGCAGGAGAGATGAGTGGCATTTTATATAAGAAGAGCCGCTACACATTACTGGATGCCGGACGTTTCTGGTTTTCCGAAACTCCGGAAATTCCTTCCAACGGATGGGATGAAACAAATTTCAAACGTTTCTGTGTATGGGGAAAATTCAAGGATAGCAAGACTCAAAAAGAATTTTATCTTTTTGAAACTCACATGCCTTTGGCTGATAATGCCAGAAAACATGCATGTCAAATGCTGGTGGATGCAGTTTCCGATAAAGCAAAAGACAATACTCCCGCATTTTGTACCGGCGACTTTAATGCGACTCCTGATGCTCCCGAAATAGCCACTACGATTTGCCAAAGTGGTATATTGAAAGATGCGTATCGGGAAGCAACCATTCAGCATGGTGCTCTTTTTACATTTCCTTCTAAAAAGACCAGAATTGATTTTATTTTTGTGAAACATGCTACGGTGCTTTCTACCCGCACTATTGTCAGTTCTTTATCCGATCATTATCCTATGGTGATTGTAGTAGAAATCTAAAATAAAAATGAAGATTATGAAAAACAAATTTTATCATATAAGTACATATTCGGTAATGAGATATTGGACCATTTTATGGATGGCTGTTTTATCTTTCTCATGCTCTGATTTTAATCCGATGGATTCCTATAGCCGTATTCCGCCGGATAGAAACACAGACATAGATGACGGAGATGAGGGTGACGGAGCAGGCGGGCTTTTTGAAAAAGGTTATGGAACAATGAACAAACCCTACCTCGTTATGGATGTGATACAGATTCAGAATATGAGTGAAGCCTTGGTGAAAGGAAAGATGATTTACTTTCAGTTGGGGGCTGATATTGATATGAAGTCTGTATCTAATTGGGAACCATTGAACTCAAACGGTGACTATTATATCTATTTTGATGGAAATAACCATATTATAAAGAATTTCACCTGTACAGACAAAGCGTATGCTAGTTTTTTTGGTATTTTGGCCGGGACTTGTAAAAATGTCGGTTTCTATAATGCCCATGTAGAAGCAGCTACTAATAGTGGGGCAGGGGTTATCGGCGGTTATATCGGAGTGAAAGCTCCGAACGCTGTAGAGAAGACAGGGCAGGTGGAAAACTGTTACGTCTCCGGAAAAGTGAAAGGAAAGTATGCTGGTGGAATAGCTTCCCGTATGGGTAGACCGTATGGAGGACAGATTTGTTATATCAAAAACTGTTATTCTACAGCAGAGGTTATATCTACAGGAGATGAATGTGGAGGTATTGTAGGTTCTATGTATGAAAACAGCGAAGTGTCGTATTGCTACTCTACAGGTGTATTAATTGGTGCCAATTCAGTGGGTGGTATTGCTGCCCTTCCTTCCGAAGGAGCAAAAATAACTGCCTGTGTTGCCTGGAACTGGAAAATAACGGGACCCGCTGCCAAATCAGGACGTATTAGTGGAGTTTTGTCTCAAGGTGAAAGTGGGCATCAGGCGGATCCTGTCGCATCTGAATGTTATGCATGGGAGGATATGATTTGTACAGGATTTGCTCCGGAGGATAATGCAGGTTCCGTTTCGGCAGGAAAATATGATGGAGTAGGCGAAAGTGTCCTGACTTTGCAGAATAGAATTGCCAATTGGGGGACTCCATGGCATAATGTTGGGAATATAGATATGGGATTCCCTATTTTAGAGTGGCAATTGGATAGAGGAGATTATGCTAGTTATGGAGGACATGACAACGAACCGGAAGGAGATTTTGCCAATGGAGACGGAACTCAAAATAATCCTTATGTGATTGCTAATGCTATCCATATTCAGAATATGAGCAAAGCCCTCATTGAAAAACAAACGACTTATTTTGTCTTGAGTGCGGATATTGATATGCAGGGGATCAAGTGGGCGCCTCTGAATGATGCTAATGGTTACCATAAATGGATTGATTTTGATGGACGCAATCATGTAATTAAAAACCTTACTTGTGAGTCAGGCACATATAGAAGCTTCTTCGGGGTATTGTGTGGAGAATGTAGAAATGTGGGATTTGTGGATGCAAATATCTCATCTCCGAATACTGGTATTGGCATCATAGCCGGTTATGTAGGATTGGCTGCCGGTGCAGAGAATTATACTGGAAAGATAACAAACTGCTATACTACCGGAATACTGAAGGGGTCGGGAGCAGCAGGTGGAATTGGCGGTGTACTTGGTGGTTCGGGATATATCAAAAATTGCTATTCCAGTGCTACTGTTATTGATCAAATTGCTAACAATACAGGTAAAGCCGGTGGAATCATCGGAAGGGTGAATGGCAATGCCAGTGGAAGCAGTATTGAAAACTGTTATACTAGTGGTGATATCAATGCCATAGGTGGAGGAAATGCCGGAGGTATAGTCGGCAAAGTGGATGGCGGTAAACTAGTCATAAAAAATTGTATTGCTTGGAATAGTATGTTGGTTAGTACCGATAAAGCAAAGGTGGGACGTATAGTCGGAGGTACTGCCAATGCTACTTATGAAAACTGCTATGCTTATGACGGTATGATTTTGAAAGCAGGAGAGGCTACATTTACCGTTTCAGATGAGACATCACCGTCCGGTAGTAGTTTCCAGGGAGTAGCTAAATCTGCTAACGAGCTGAAAAACACTGTCATAAACTGGGATTCTTCTCTTTGGAAAGAAGGAGGCAACGGCTATCCGGTATTTAAATGGAGTAAATAAATTGATATTTAATGATTTGTAATATGAAGTGTTCTATAAATAAGAAATATTATTTTCTACTTTTGATTTTACTTTTTGCCGGAGGTCTTCCGGCAAAATCTTCCAATTTAGACAAAACGAAACCGGAAGATATTATTCGCCTTGCATCTTATAACATTCGTACCAAAGGAGACAAGGGGGATAAGGCTTGGGAAGTCCGTCTGAACGCGTTGGTAGATGTTGTGCGACGGAATAAGTTCGATATGTTTGCCATACAGGAAGGGCGTACCTCTCAATTAAAGGATATGATGATTCTGAACGAATATTCTTATATCGGTCGTGATCGTGACGGGGATAATAAAGGAGAACATTGTGCCATTTACTATAAAAAAGATCGCTTTAAGGTGTTGAAACATGGTGATTTCTGGTATTCGGAAACTCCGGATATACCTTCTTATGGTTGGGGAGCACGTTGTCGCCGGATTTGCACTTGGGGATATTTTAAAGACCTCCGGACTGGGAAGAAATTCTATGTGTTTAATTCGCATACGGATCATGAAGCAACAGAAGCAAGACGACAATCTTCGTTCATGTTGTTGGAACAGGTAAGGAAAATCGCTAAAGGCAGACCAACCTTTTGCACCGGTGATTTTAATGCCACTCCGGACGAAGAACCGATACAACTTCTCCTGAAAGATAGTTTATTACTGGATTCATATAAATGTACTTTGACGCCTCCTAAAGGACCGTCCGGTAGTTTTTATGCCTATGACAAAACTGGAAAAACAGCTAAGCGCATAGATTTTATTTTTGTGACTCCAAAAATAAAAATACTTTCTTATCACACCATTGATGATGATATAAAGTATAATAAGTACTCTTCAGATCATTTTCCTGTAATGGTGGAAGCGCTACTGAAATGAGAAAAGGAATAAACATTTGAATAGTTATAAAAAACAAGTTGTAAAGGTCGTTCATTACTATAAGTGTATAGATATATTTGTATATATCGCATTGGTGTTGTTTCGGCCTTTACACTGTTTTCTTTTTCTCATACAAGATGCTAATAAACTCATAGAACGTTTATAATAAAAAGTGAAATAGTTTATTATAAACGTCTCTTGTATTTATTATAAACGACATTCATAGAAATTCGTCAAACGGCACTGAATATATTAAACAAAACGGGGTGAAATTAGCAAAAATTT